>NZ_JADBVE010000174.1:0-8892 GCF_020245285.1 Microcystis sp. M31BS1 | reverse complement strand
TGTCATTGAACGGGATGAGGATGGATATTATGTTGGGGAAGTTCCTCAACTTCGGGGTTGTTACAGTCAAGGGGAAACGATTGATGAATTGATGAAGAATATCAGGGAAGTGATTGAACTTTGCTTGGAAGATGACAATCCGGAAGATGTATCGGAGTTTGTTGGAATTGAAAAGGTGTCTATCTGATGCGTACCGGTTCATCGGGGGAAAACTGTCGGGAAAGGATTACTCCTAAAAATTTTGCGCGATGCTGAACTGACACAAGAAGAATTTATTCGTCTGCTGTAATTCCCATCTTGATTTAAGCTTAATGTCCCCTGGCTAAATATAGTACAAAAAATCTGGCGTTGTCAGATCAGAAAAAGATGCAATGGTGATATTGTAGGGTTAATTGATGAATTAACCCTACTCTCTACTCGCGCTGAGAAATTAATTGAATGGAAACCCCCGCGTAGGCGGGAATACCTGTGCTACAACAGCTTACCCCTGGAGTTTACGCGATAAGGCACCCAATGAACCCACCGCTAACAGTCCTAAAATGGTACTAGGTTCGGGAGTGGTAGCGGGGGGAGGACTAACTGGAGTCACTTCGAGCGCGGACCATTGAATAAGATCTTCTAGATTAGTACCCAAATTTCCCGTAAAGGAAACAGTTTGTCCCGCAGCAACGGTAAATTGATTACTAAAATTTCTTAATCCGGCTGAAAAAGGCGAGGTTTCCACCGAACTTGAACTTCCATTGCTTAAGGTAAAGCTTTCATCACCCTCTAGCTGGTCAATATAACCAATAGTATAGGAGGTGAGTTGAACTGCACTAGAAAAGGTCAGGTTAAAGCTGGTAGTTGTCGCTCCCAAAAAAGCACCACCAACCAATACAGAAACACCATCACCATCCGCATGAAAATAACCTAGTGTCTGGTTATTGGATAGAGTCAAGGTGATACCATCAACCGTTTTAGTGATAGTGGATTGGTTGTTATCACCTGCACCGAAGGTAAAAACGGCAGCCTGAGCAGAGTTATTGATGGTCAAGGCGAGAGGGACAAGGGTAACACCGAGTCCAAAGGTGGCCAATTTGGCAATATTCAAGATATTCATTGTTTTATGGACAATTAAATAGATAAAGTGAGAATATTCTACCCCCCCCCGCATTTTGTCAATATATCTTTTTTTTTGACCTAAATACCCGACATTTTAGGTAATTTCATTTAGGTGGGTACTTCAATTTTACCCTGTCCGGCCAATCCAAAAGCGGCATGAACCACTTGTAGGGCCCTGACTCCATCTTCCTGATTCACCACACAACTGATTTTTATATCAGAAGTAGCAATCATCAAAATATTAATTTTCTCCTTTGCTAAAGCTTCAAAAAAGCGTGCTGCTACCCCCGGTTGTCCTTCCATTCCTGAACCAACAATGCTCACTTTGGCCACATCATTATTAACCACTACTTCCTGTAAACCCAAACTTTCCGATAGTTCTAAAAGGATTTTTTGGGCTAAATTAGCATCAGCTTGGGGTAAAGTAAAAGCGATATCCCGTCGGGGAATACCATCGACAATGCGACAGCGTTGGGATTGAATAATCATATCAACACTGACATTTTTTGCCGCTAAAACCGAGAAAATTCTCGCCGCCATCCCCGGGCGATCGGGGACGTTACGAATGGCCATTTGGGCCTGATTATTATCTAGGGCCACTCCCCTGACTGGGACTAAATTTTTAGGGATTTCGCAATGAGCAACTTTAGCAGAATACTCCACTTGAAAAGCATCACAAAGGACTTTAATTGCTTTTTCTCCGTCCGCTTCATCGATGACACAACTGACTTTTACTTCAGAAGTGGAGATCATTTCGATATTAATTGCCGCTGCGGCCAAAGTGCTAAATATTTGGGCAGCAATTCCCGGCCGGCCGATCATACCAGCGCCGGTAATGGCGATTTTAGCAGCCCCGGATTCGATAATCACTTCCGCTTCCTCTGTATTAGTGGGATGGGAACGTAAAACCGGCGCGATCGCTTCGGCCACGGATTGGGCTTTTTTTAAGGCATTTCCCATCACCGTAAAGGCGATATCGTTGCTGTCACCCTCGTGAATCGATTGAATAATTAAATCCACGTCCACCTGTTGATGGGCAATTTCCCCGAATAAACGGGCAGCGATACCCGGACGATCCGGAACCCGTAAAAGGGCGATTTTCGCCTGATTGCCCTCAAATTCCACCGCATCCACTGCTTTTGTCAATTCCAATCCTTGCAGGGTGCGCGGTTTCGGTGCCGGGGATGTCACCCAAGTACCCGGATCCTCTGTCCAACTGGAGCGGACAACCAAGGGAACCCCGAAGTTTTTGGCGATTTCCACCGCTCGCGGGTGGAGAACTTTCGCCCCTAAACTGGCTAATTCGAGCATCTCATCGCAGGTAATTTCGTCCAAAAGACGCGCTTCGGGGACTAAACGGGGGTCAGTGGTGAGAATACCGGGTACATCGGTGTAAATTTCGCAAAAATCGGCTTTTAAGGCGGCCGCTAGGGCCACGGCCGAGGTATCGGAACCACCGCGCCCTAGGGTGGTAATCTCTAATTGATCACTATCGCTGACACCTTGAAAACCGGCGACCACAACTACTTTACCCTCCGATAGATGACGGGAAAGGCGATCGGTTTTAATTTCTAAAATACGGGCGCGACTATGTTCGGATTCCGTGACAATTCCCACTTGAGCGCCGGTTAGGGAGATGGCCGGTTGTCCGATTTCCTCTAGGGCCATACTCATCAAGGCGATTGTTACCTGTTCCCCCGTGGATAATAACATATCCATCTCCCGGCGCGAGGGTTCGGCGGCGATTTGTTTGGCTAAATTGACCAATCCATCGGTGGTTTTCCCCATGGCAGAAACGACCACCACCACGGTGTTTCCTGCTATTACCGTATTTTTGACCCGTTGAGCGACCGATTGAATGCGTTCCACGGAACCTACCGATGTACCACCGTATTTTTGGACAATTACAGCCATAGTTGTCAGCGCTAGAGACTTTCTATACTTTGTTCAATCTCCAACTTATCAAACTTCCTTAACGATAAGTGGTTTTGGTTAACATTCCTTATGTTTTATCAAATGCCGACTATCTGAATTAATCCTTAAGACTGCACCGGAGAAGGGAGCGCCGGAGCTAGGTTGAGGCAGTCCGAGCATTTGTACTAAAATGTCAATAGGCAGTTTAAATACAGTACATTTATGCTATTAATAATATTTTGGCTCTCTTAGGTTTGGTGGGTATTATGAAAGATATTTTAATGTTAGATACAGTAATAATTATCAATTCTGATACTCCCTTAATCTTAGGACTGATTCAGGGTAGGGTTAATTCATGAATTAACCCTACCCTTGATAAGGGGGGAAATCTGACAATTTTTAACACCTACCTACTTAAGTAGGTGGGTGGAATTGAATATAAGATGAACGTAGGTTGGGTTGAAGTATGAAACCCAACGCCCGCTCATGTTACGCTACCGCTAACCCATCCTACAAATAATTGTGCCTCCCTACTTAGATACAGTAATAATTATCAATTCTGATACTCCCTTAATCCCCCTTGGTAGGGTGGAAATCTGACAATTTTTAACACCTACCTACTTAATCCTTTATCGATTTTACTCGGTTTTTGGGTTGCGTGTGTTTCCCCCCAGATTTTAATTTAAACCTTTAAGGGCAGCCAATAAATAATTAGCCAAAGTCACTCCATCTACTCCTAATTCCGTCCTTTCTTGGGCTGCTAAAATGCCGGCTTGAGCGTGTAAATAAGCCGCTAATGCGGTTGCTTCCGGGGCATTATCGGGCATTTGGGTTAAGAATCCGCCAATTAATCCTGTTAGGACATCACCACTACCACCTCGCGCTAAAGCGGAGCTACTTTCGGGGATTATATACATTTTACCTTCCGGGGAGGCGATTATAGTTCTGGCTCCTTTTAATAAGATAATTGCACCACTTTGTTGAGATGCTTCTTGAGTAATATTAATCCTATCTTGAGAATCTGATAAGTTAGGAAATAAGCGTTTAAATTCTCCCCAATGAGGCGTTAAAATTGTCTTATTCTGGCGAGATGATAATTTTTCTATACCCAATTGAGCCAAAATATTTAAAGCATCGGCATCGAGTATAATCGGCTTATCACTATCTAAAACCTGTTCGATAATAGCGGGATTTTCTGTGGTTAATCCAGGACCACAGGCGAGGACATGATAATTATTTAATTCTAGGGGAAGTTCGGCAATAGCTCCCGTGGCAGTTTCGGGACAATCGATAATTAATGCTTCTGGTAAATGACTAATTAATAAAGATTTAAGGGCAGCAGGAACAGCAATAGAAAGCATTCCCACACCACTACCTCGCGCTCCTAATCCGGCGAGAATTGCCCCCCCTGCATAACGACGAGAACCACAGATAATTAATAAATGTCCCTGCTGATATTTATGGGTAAGGAGAGGACGGGGTAAAGGTAAATAAGGGCGAATTAGATCGGGATTAACCCTCAGAATTGGCGGTGAATCTTGTAAAATTGTTTCTAGGTCAAGGGGACTAATTCCTATGTCAATTAACTCCACTTTACCCAGATAGGGTAAGGCCAAATCTTGTAAAAAAGCGCGCTTCCAGAGTCCCAAACAAAAGGTATGAGTGGCTTTAATTGCCGTGCCTAAAACCTCTCCGGTGTCGGTGTGAATTCCTGAAGCAATATCGATACTAATTATCGGTTTTTGCCAACTATTAATTTTATCGACTAATTCGGCAATATCTCCCGATAAAGTCCTTTCTAAACCAAAACCGAAAAGACCATCGATAATTAACTGACAATCCTCCAAAGATTCTAAAGTTTTCTGAAAAATTAAGCCTAAATGCTTGACATAATTAGCCTGTTGTGCTGTTAAATCCTTGAGTTTGGCGATCGGACAAAAAAGAGATACTTGATAACCGGCGAGGTGTAATTCTCTAGCAATCACGAGAGCGTCGCCGCCATTGTGACCAGGGCCAACTATAACGCCGATTTTGGGAAAATTAGCCAAAGAATAGGACTTTTTAAGCTGTTGTGCCGTTAACAGGGCTGCCTTTTCCATCAAAGCGGCCACAGGCATACCGGAAGCAAAAATCGCCCCTTCGATGCGACGCATCTGCTCGCTATTAACCACGTTGGACTGATAATTGTAGCTCATTCGAGGGATAAATTGCCTGTTAACAGGTCTAGATCACTTTTTTTCGGATTAAGTTCACCTGATTATCGATTACAAGCCTGACATCGCTTTATCCAAGTTAATTGCTAACCTTAAAACAGTTAAGTAGTCGCTTAATTAGGGTTTGCGGCAAAAAGTTTTTCGTGGGGGCAGGGGGGTGTAGGGTTTTACCCATTTTCAGACGGTCAATTACCCAATTTTCAGGGAAAAAGTCCCGGAATTTTCGCCCCGATCACTCCAATGCTAGGCACTTTTTGAGGTCAAAAAAGTCTAAAAGTCTTATCCAACAAGGTTTTTAGATTTATTCAGCCAACCCTAATTACTAAATTATTTTATCATAAAGAGAAATCCTCTCTCAGGTAAGAGCGGTAGTATGGCTTACTCGACACAGCAGTTAATTGAAATCCTCGATCGAGAAATGCACGCCACTTGCAAAGGGGAACGTCTGTTACTCTCCCCGGCGGAGCGCATTGATAATCCGGTGATTGCCAAGGCGATCAATCTAGAAAAGGCGGGCAAAGTCTTCGCCTATCAGGATTTTCGCCGCCAAGTTCACGATTATCAACAACAATATCAGGTTTCGGGCATTATCTGGCGTGTTTGTCAATGGGGCGATCGCACTCTCCGTTATCCCGAAATTCATAATCAATTAGTTGCCGTGGCGGGTGACAAGGAAATTCTCATGGCTGCCAAAGCCTCGGTTTTAGAGTTTTGGAACAGTATCACCCCTAATATGAATTTTTGGTGGGCGCTTAACTCCCGTCGTCCCATTTCTGCCGATTCTCTAGCCGAATTAGTCGCCCAGTCCGAATGGGCGGAATTAGATGTGGCGCGCACAGAATTATATCTCGGTCTCTGTTGGGGTAATCCTTTAGAACACCAGTATCAATGGGCGCAACCCTTTTCCGGTTGTCATCGTATTATCGCCGCCGTCGATGAACCTAGTTCGATTAAGGTATAAAGGCGATTGATGTCTTGGGGTGTGGGGGTGTGGGGTGTGGGGTGTGGGGTGTGGGGTGAATAAAGCTGCCTTCTGCCTTCTGCCTTCTGCCTTCTGCCTTCTGCCTTCTGCCTTCTGCCTTCTGCCTCCTATTGTAAAGTTTTGTTAATTTTTCTGGGATTAGGGCGTTTTGTAAAAATAGATACAGAATTGTATGTTATATATATTAGTGGGTGATTAAAAAAGTTCGAAACACTATTTGCAGCTCGGAGGAAATGATTATGTCCACAGAACAACAAGCTCGCGCCTTAATGATGCGTCACCACCACGCCGTCAAAAATCGTCAACAATCGATGTTAGGGAGAAGTGCTTCTGAAATCGGTATTGACAATGACAATGGCTACGGGGAAACCGTTCAACGTCGCTTCTCGGCCGACTTTTCTTCACAAACTTACGATCGCTCTGGTGTTACTCTCAGTTAGGGTCTGAGATTTCGCCAAAGTATCAGCTTTCAATCTTAGAATTAAGTGAACAATCAGCCCACACAAACCGAGATCGGAAGGTGTGGGCTTTCGGTTTTTAGAGATAGGGGTCAGTCCTGGGCCGATTACGGGGTTTCATCGGGATTTATGCCTAATTGCCGTAATTGCGCCGCTAAACGTTCCGCACGTTGACGTTCGCTTTCAGCCTGTTGATAGGCTGCCTGGGCGCGTTGACGTTCGATTTCAGCATTCTGACGTTCGATTTCGGCTAATTCCGCAGGTAGGAGAATTAAATTGCCGTCTAGGTCATAAAAACGTAGCCAAGGGGCTTCTTCTCGTTGGATGCTGCCCATCCAGACTCCTAACCATAATCCCAAACGTTGACACCATAACCAACCGCGCTGGTCGGGAATAATTTCTTGATAGCATTGATTTGGGTCTAAAGTCCAACCTTGCAGGGAAGTGGCATCAAAGGGATTATAAACGAAGTATTGGGAACAGCGAAAAGTCCGCTCATAGAGGTTTTTTTTGGTAGTTAAATCGATTTTTGCGGTGCTTTCTGACATTAATTCCACGATCACATCGGGATAACGTCCGTTTTCGTTCCAAACCACCCATCCTTGTCGTTTATAACTACCATCGATATCGAGGACAACGAAAAAATCGGGGCCACGAAAATCTTTATTAAAAACCCGCTCACGGCTAAAGTAAATAAACATATTACCGCCAACAAAAAAGTCTTCTCGATCCTGATAGGCTTGTTCGATAGAATCGATTAAGACATTCATGGCCTTGCGGTGACGGTGCGTTTCCAAAGGTTCTCCATCATCAAAAATCAAGTCTTCCGGGGGAATGGGTGGTTCTTGCCAATCGATAACTGGAGGAGTGAGGGGTTGAGTCATCGGGGTTACGTCCGGGATAGAGATGGTTTTATTTTATTTGCAAGACGAGGCGATATTTAGGTTGTCCGGTTCGCAATTTTTCCATGGCTTCATTCACCTGGGAGATAGGATAGGTTTCTGTCACCGGTTCAATGCCATGGCGAGAGGCAAATTCGATCATTTTATTAATGGTACTGGGACTACCCAAAGGACTGCCAGAAATCGATTTTTGACCCATAATCAAGGGAAAAGCATAGGTAGCCATGGGTTCAAGAACAGCCCCAACAATGTGCAGACGACCTTTGGGACGTAAACAGGCGATATAAAGACCCCAATCGAGATTAACGTTAACGGTAGAGATGATGAAATCGAAGTAATTTTGTACCGATTGCAAGGCTTCGGGGTCTCTGGAATTGATAAAATGAGTCGCACCTAGTTCTTTTGCTTCTGTTTCTTTGTCGGGACTGCTAGAAAAAGCGGTTACTTCGCAGCCCCAAGCTTTGAGGAATTTTAAGGCTATATGGCCCAATCCACCAATACCAATGACACCAACTCGGTCCGTGGGTTTAATATCAAATTGAACAATCGGATTAAAGACGGTAATGCCACCACAAAAAAGCGGGCCAGCTTTGGCCGCATCTAACTGGTCCGGTAAGGGAACTAACCAACTATGATGGGCCCGGACTCTTTCAGCAAAACCACCATGGCGACCGACGATAGTTCCTTCAGCAGTAGCACAAAGGTTTTGATCCCCTGACATACAGGTTTCACAGATGGAACAGGAACGGGAAAACCAACCAAGACCGACTCTTTGCCCTAATTTTAACTCTTTGACTTTAGCACCAAGAGCGGCGATCGTACCGACCACCTCATGACCGGGGACAAAGGGATAGGTGGTCAGTCCCCAATCGTTATCGAGCATACTTAGGTCACTGTGGCAGATGCCGCAATATTCCACCGCGATTTCTACATCTTCATCCGCTAATATACCCGGATCGTAGTCAAAAGGCTCTAGTTTTCCCCCTTTTTCTCGGGCAGCATAGGCTCTAATCATGATTAAGTCCTCTAGGATCGGTTTATTGGTTATCTTATCCTAAATTGCTCTGAGTATGGCTTGCACTAAATCCTGTTTACAAGGTATAGAGGAGTGGGAAGTGGAGAGAAGGGAACGGATTTGATCCTACCAGCGATCGCCAAATAGTCCCAAGGGTGATTTTTTGATGCTATACTTTGCACGGCTACAACTTGCATTTTTTACTCAAGGACAATAATATAGTTTAAGAGTCATAATTAGAAGCAAAGCACTCATTAAAAACATGATTAACCTAGAATTCACGGAAGAAGAAAAGAACTCACTGTAT
>NZ_JADBVE010000173.1:0-36080 GCF_020245285.1 Microcystis sp. M31BS1 | reverse complement strand
TAACTGATAACTGATCACTGATAACTGATCACTGATCACTGATAACTGATCACTGATAACTGATAACTGATAACTGATAACTGATCACTGATAACTGATCACTGATAACTGATAACTGATAACTGATCACTGATAACTGATAACTGATCACTGATAACTGATAACTGATCACTGATAACTGATAACTGATCACTGATAACTGATTTAACCTTGCCAATTAACCCAATCTTGGGGTTTTAGGAAGACATCATAGAGTTTTGCTTCTGGGGTGTTTGGTGCAGGTTGATAACAGTATTCCCAACGGACTAAAGGAGGTAAAGACATCAAAATTGATTCGGTACGACCGTTAGTTTGCAACCCAAAAATTGTGCCACGATCATAAACTAAATTAAATTCTACATAACGACCGCGACGATAGAGTTGAAACTGACGTTCTCTGTCACCGTATTCCGTCGAGCGCCGTTTCTGGACAATGGGAACATAAGCGGGTAGAAAAGCTCGGCCACAGTCATTAATGAAACTAAAAATTTCTTCCCAGTTGCGGGGTTGTTGGGGAGATAATTTTTCTGAATAGATAGCGGCATCACTTTCGGCAAAAGGACCCCGATAGAGAGGGTCTAAACCGTCTTGGTAATCAAAGAAAATCCCGCCGATGCCTCTGGCTTCCTGACGATGATTGAGATAAAAATATTCATCACACCAGCGTTTAAAAACGGGATAATATTCGGGATGATGTTGGTCGCAAACCTGTTTAAAAGTGCGGTGAAAATGACTAGCATCTTCTTCAAAAGCATAGTAGGGAGTTAAATCGGCACCACCGCCAAACCACCAAACCGGACCTGCTTCAAAATAGCGATAATTGAGGTGAACCGTGGGAATATAAGGATTGCGAGGATGTAAGACCATCGAGGTTCCCGTGGCATAAAATTGATGACCAGCAGCCTCGGGCCTTTGTTTAGCAATGCTAGGAGGTAATTCTTTCCCCCAAACTTCCGAAAAATTCACCCCTGCTTGTTCAAAAATTGCCCCTTCCCGCAAAACTCGCGAACGTCCGCCGCCACCTTCGGGCCGTTGCCAACTATCTTCGATAAATTTTGCTTGTCCATCCACTTCTTCTAATCCCCGACAAATTTCATCCTGTAGGGATTTCATAAATTCACTGACGCGGCTACGGCTGTCACTGGCTGGCAAATTAGCAAGGGTGGGGGTTGTGGTGAATGCAGTCATACTCAAGGATCAAAATTGATAACTCAGTGATTATATTACTACTGGGTGATGAAATGGCCGCTCTTCGATACTTAACTTAACATTTAGACGGATTGGGAGCAGGGTGTGGGGTGTGGGGGTGCGGGGTGTAGGGTGTAGGGAAGGAAACCTCTTTCATCTGTGGTGGTGAAAATTTTTTCATCGGGACTGACTCCTGAATACTGACTCCTCAATTTCGCCCGAATTAGTCTCAATCAGGTTTTTTTAAGAGTTCTGCCCCACAGTTTTTACAAAAATTGGCATCTATATCGTGACGGGGTAAACCACAATCTGGACAAGGATAATCAATTTGAGTGCCAGATTTTAATAGTTGTTTAGTCAGAGCGCTAATCTGCAAGGGAATTAACAAAACTCCCGTTAAAATCATTAAAACTGTCACCATTTTGCCCCCATCGGAAAGGGGAGTTACATCCCCAAATCCCACGGTAGTCATAGTCACAATGGCGAAGTAAAAAGCATCAAAAAATGTCCGATAGACTTGGGGATTAATCGGGTGTTCGATCTGATAAATTAAACCTGCATAGACAAAAATAATCGAAAATAGAGTTAGTAAAATGCGAATAAATACTATCTGATCGGAAGTTTTAATTTGAAAAATAGAAAGATCGGAACCAAAAAAACGAATCACTCGCAAAATTCTAAACCAGCGAAAAATTCTAAAAAACCTAATATCAAAAAAACCAAAGAATAGGGGCAGAATTGACAATAAATCTAGGATCGAAAAAATATTAAAAACAAAGCCTAGTTTTGATTCCGCACACCAAAACCGAATTAAATACTCTAGGGAAAATAAGCTTAAAATTCCCCAATCAAGCTGACGTAACCACATTTGCCAAGTGGCGGATAAGGGATAGGTTTGAGCCACATAAATCCCCAAAGATAGTAAAATTAATGCTAAGATAAGCAGATTTACCGTCAGTCCGATCGCCGTGGTGACATCCTCTAAATAAAAAGCTATTTTGGCACGAAAAGAGAGCATAAATTCAGCGATCAGTAAACAGTAACCAGTAATCAGTCAACTGAAAACTCACATCTGATAAGTAGTTGGATAAAAGTAAAGTTAACTGTGGGGTAAGGAGTCGGTCGTCAGTAGGAATTGCGGCAATTTACATTTCTTAAGATAGACAACAGAATTTATGTCCGACTACTTAACTGATAACTGATAACTGATAACTGATAACTGATAACTGATAACTGATAACTGATTAAGGTAATTCCACCGAAGTGGGTTTAGCAATATGAGGCAAACCCCAACCCAATTTTTCCCGGAGGATGCGGAAGAATTCCGTCGATTGCAGACGAATAAAATGGACTTGGTGGGGCGATTTCTGCACATTAATTCGATCTTCTGGCAAGATATAAGAACCGCCATTACCGTCCACTACCATCACCATCCGATTAGCAGTTGCTGGGAAAATATTTACAGTTTCCTTGTCAGAAAATACCAAGGACCTGGAAGCTAAAGAATGGGGACAAATGGGAGCTAATTGTAATACCGGCACATCGGGAGTTATTACCGGGCCACCGGCACTGAGAGCATAGGCAGTAGAACCGGTAGGAGTGGAGAGAATCACCCCATCGGCAGCGATATCGACGGGTGCGTGTTCACCAATTTGAATCTCAAAATGACACATACTGGTGAGGGGTTCCCGGTGGACGACCACCTCATTGAGAGAAAGTGCCTCCCAGAGGAGGGTATCTTCGCGAAACAGTCGCACCGTGATCATCGAGCGATTTTCGAGGGTGTATTTCCCCTCTAGAACCAGTTCTAAGGCGGGTTCAAGCTGATTTAGGTAAATTTCGGTCAAAAAGCCCATGTGTCCCGTATTGACCGTTAACAGGGGCAAATTGAGGGTGGCCAACTGCCGGGCCGCCGATAGGACTGTACCATCGCCCCCCAACACGATCGCAAAACTTAAATCTTGCTCGAAGTGGGGGGGGACTAACTGATCGATCGGGGTAAAACAAACGGGACGAGAGGGTTTAGAATGGCCTAGCAGACCACCGCTGCCGGTAGCCATAAACACCTGCCAACCTAGGGAAAGTAGCTGATCTTGTATCTGATGGGCTGTTTTACAAGCGATAGGCTTAATATCGTTGTAAATAATGCCGATTTTGGGCATTGACAAATTTTCCTACTGCTGGTTCACGCTTTCTTTTTGAAAGGGGTTTTCTTCTTCTTCTGAGCTTTTTGTTTCTCGAAGTCGATTTCCTTGAGCTTCTTGAGAATGCGGCTAAAGTATTCTTGTAAATAGGATTCTAAAGTAGTTGTTTGACTCGGATCAAGGCCAAATACTTGATAAACTTCTGCCATTGGGGCATCAAGAGCTTGACCACTAGCGAGAACTTCCGCAAAAGCTAGTCGGTCAGATATATTATAAGTCCATTGGAAACAACGGCTTATTCCTCGCATAAAACGCAGTAATCCCATGGGTAAACGCCAAATTTTCCCCTCTTTACCCGATAGGCGCTCGCAAACTTCGATAATTTCTTCAGCTTTCCAAGCTTTGCTGCCGACCACGGGATAGGATTGACCGACGGTTTCGGGGACTTCTAGGGCGCGAACGGCGAATTTAGCGATATCTTGGGTGTCCATGTAGGCGATCGCTGTACTTTCTCCCGTGATCCAGACGGTTTGATTATCTAACATCGGGATGGCGTATTGACCGATTAAACCCTGCATAAAGCCACAGGGACGGAGAATTGTATATTTTAAACCCGATTCTGCTAGAAATTTCTCGGTGCAGCGTTTTATCTCCATCAAAGGCACGTTGGGATATTTTTCGGCATTGAGAATCGAGAAGAAAATAAAGCGATCTACTCCGGCGGTTTTGGCCGCTTGAATCAGATTAACTTTACCATCCCAATCCACCTGTTTAATGCTGGCTGAGTCCGTCGCCCGGGCAGTAGCGGCATCGATCACCGCGTCCATTCCCTCTAAAGCAGCAATAATTGTACTTTTATCCCGTAGGGTTCCCCCGACTAATTCCGCGCCCCATTCCTTCAAAAAAGCCGCTTTTCTCTGACTGCGTACCAAACAACGCACTTGATGTCCCTGATCGATGGCATGACGCACGATCTGTCGTCCTAGGGTTCCCGTCGCACCGATAACTAATACTTTCATCTATAATTAATTTTTTGTTACATTTGTTAACACTTCTCTAAGATAGTATCAAAAAAGTGGCTCATTAGGGATAGAAAAATTCTAAGATTCCCCGATCCCCGTCCAGTTCTACCATTGTTCCCACCGGTAAAGCGGCATTATCGCCATCATGACCGAAAGGTAACTCAGCAATAACCGCAATGCCTAAATCGCCCAAACGCTCTTTTAAGACTTCCTCTACGGTTTGACTATCACTACCGGGGGCTGCCAGACAACGGCTAAAACGACCGAGAGCAATGGCTTTAATTTGCGAGAAAATGCCCAGCATTCGCCACTGAGTTAACATTCGATCGATCCGGTAGGGGGCCTCGGTTACGTCCTCTAGGGCTAAAATTACCCCCTCTAGGGTGGGTTGAACCGAGGTTCCGAGGAGATGGGTGGCTACGGTTAAATTAGCCGGTAATAAGCGTCCCCGCACTTTGCCCCCACCCCAACCTTGACCAATAAGAGGGGCTAAAGGACGACCTTCCAGAAGAGAAAAGAGGCGATCAATTGATTGGGGACTTTCTTGGGCTAAGGTGGTTAAAACTGGACCGTGAACGCTACAAATGCCCTGTTTTGCTAAACTCCATAAAATCCCCGTCACGTCGGAAAAACCGATTAACCATTTCGGGTTAGTTTTTGCCCATGTCCAATTTTCTAAGAGGCGAGCGCTACCGTAACCCCCCCTAGCGCAGA
This sequence comes from Microcystis sp. M31BS1, assembly GCF_020245285.1. Classification (NCBI taxonomy): domain Bacteria; kingdom Bacillati; phylum Cyanobacteriota; class Cyanophyceae; order Chroococcales; family Microcystaceae; genus Microcystis; species Microcystis sp. M31BS1. Next base: position 30,973 of record NZ_JADBVE010000173.1, on the reverse strand, counting down.
GAATTGCTTGACAATCGGCATCTTGCCATGTTTGGGCTAAAGCTTGACGACGTTGCTCGTCGCTACCGGCGAGATAACCGAGACGATTAGCCCAATTCTCCCTAAATTCCACTTGATAACCCCTTGATCGCCAGATTTCTACGCCTTTTTCGAGGGCGGCTAATTCCTTGACGGCACCACTGGTGGCCACCAGAGAAACTTTAGCACCGGGTTGCAGAAATGATGGGATGATCATAGGTTAATTCTCTTTTGTGGGCGGATTAAGCGGAAATTACAGGTAATTTTGTGGCAGCATGAAAACTGACAGCATATTCTATCGAATGTTTCTCGATTTTCCCGATTCGTTCTTTGAATTAATTGAGCGACCCGATGCTATCGTTAGCAATTATCGATTTACTTCCCAAGAAGTCAAACAACTAGCTTTTCGATTGGATGGTTTATTTTTGCCGCTCGATAATCTAGAAAATTCACCCTTTTATCTGGTAGAAGTGCAGTTTCAAAAGGATGAAGACCTATATTATCGATTATTTTCGGAACTTTTTCTGTATCTTAGACAGTATAAACCTTTGTCACCGTGGCAGATAGTTGTTATTTATCCTAGTCGAGAAATTGAGCGAGAACATCCCCAGCAATTTGCCGACTTGTTATCCTTGGATAGGATTAAAAGAATCTATCTGGATGAATTGGCAAATGACGAGACTCCTTCCTTAGCGATCGCCATGGTCAAATTGGTTACGGAAAGTGAGAGTCAAGCTGTTAATTCTGCTAAGATTTTAATTAAACAGGCTCAAAGAGAAGTGAGCGATCGCTTAGTGCAGAAAAATGTCATTGATTTAATCGAAACAATAATCATTTATAAGTTACCCCAAAAAAGTCGAGAGGAAATTGAAGCTATGTTGGAACTACAAGACCTAAAACAAACTCGTTTCTATCAAGAAGCTTTTGGAGATGGAATTGAACAGGGAATGAACTTGCAAAAATTGAAAACAATTCCTCTCCTGCAAGACCTCGGTTTAACCCCGCAACAAATCTCGGAACGCTTAGAATTAACTCTGGACACAGTGCTTAACTATTTGGCACAACAGCAACAATAATTAAACCTGTTTCAACAGTTTAGAAAAACAGCAGTCGAGAGGAAATAGAAGCTATGTTAGAACTACAAGACCTCAAACAAACTCGTTTCTATCAAGAAGCTTTTGGAGATGGAATTGAACAGGGAATTGAACAGGGAATTGAACAGGGAATAAACTTGCAAAAATTGAAAACGATTCCTCTCCTGCAAGACCTCGGTTTAACCCCAAAACAAATCTCGGAACGCTTAGAATTAACTCTGGAAACAGTGCTTAACTATTTGGCACAACAGCAACAATAATTAAACCTGTTTCAACAGTCTAGAAAAACAGTAATTGCTAAGTAGTGGACAAATGAATAGCAGCGAATCAGTGACCTTTAACCTATCAGTGATAACTCGATGAATAACGAATTATTGACTTTTCTCTTTGGTGTTGCTTTTCTCATTCTCTATCTAGTTTTTTCAGCTTTAACCGAGATGGGAACAAAATGGCCTTGGACAAAAAAATAGAAATACTTATAGAGGTTAATAAACATAAAATCGGGTCAGGGATTCGGTCATTGGAAAAATTCTAGAGATTTGCTATCTAAACAATTCACTCTATCGCTCTACGGATAAAATATGAAACTAATTGCTGATATTTCCCCGAGCTTAGATTTATTCTTGTTGCTTTTTTTCTGGCATTGTCTCATCGGTGGCATTGCTACAGTCATCGCTATCAATAAAGGCTATCCAAGATTAAATTGGCTAATCTTCGGCCTTCTGGGAGGAACCTTTACCTTTTTAATCGCTCTTTTCCTGAAAAAAAAGGCCAAAATTTAAGGGATGATATTGCTTGATTATCCTTTAATAGTTCCCATCAACACCTCTAAATCTTCTGCGTCTAACTCCTCTGGGATACCATTGCGAATTAATTCCGAAAAATCCTCATTGGGAACCATAAAACATAGTGCATAAAGTCTTCCGTCCCCCACATTTCTAATCTCGTGAATACCCGTGGGACGGACTAATAAACTATCCCCTGGACCTAGGGGAATCGGTTTACCATCACAGATAGCCATTCCCTCCCCTTTGAGGATAAAAAACATTTCTACCGCAAAATGATGACGATGGGTAGGGGTGCGACCGTGGGGATCGAAAATTTCCACACAGACGGTCAAGGAATCCCCCGCTACGGTAGAATCAAAGACGATCGCTAAACGATTTGTATCCCCAGCGCTAATGCGAAAAACTTGATAATCCCGGGGAGATCGAATCACGGGTAGCATACAATGATCGCTGGTTAGTTGGCTATTCATCGCTAATTTCGATCGAACTGTGGATGATTCTAAGACTAGCAAAAATTTTCAACTTCGCTCGATTGCGTCCACCACTTTCCTCACATCTACGATCGCAGCCACATCATGGACGCGCAGGATATCGGCCCCCTTAGCGATCGCTATAGCACAGGCCGCCGCTGTTCCGAAAACTCGTTCTTTTGGGTCATCTTTGCCTGTAATCTCGCCGATAAAGCGTTTTCTCGACAATCCAATTAAAATAGGTAAATCTAAATCCCGAAATTGCCCTAATTCTCGCAATAACTCAAGATTTTGTCGCCCAGTTTTGGCGAAACCAATCCCCGGATCGATGATAATATTTTCCCTAGCAATACCCCACTGTAAAGCTTCCTCAACGCGATTCTGTAAAAATTCTTTAATTTCCTTGACTAAATTATCGTAATGTGTTAGTGATTGCATGGTTTGCGGATTGCCCCGCAGGTGCATGAGGATGATGGGAACGGCCAATTTAGCCACCGTCGGCAATAATAGGCGATCGAAGGTTCCCCCAGAAATATCATTGATCAAATCGGCCCCAGCGGCGATACCTTGGGCTGCTACAATCGCCCTAGTGGTATCTAGAGAGATAGGAATAGAACTTTGTTGTCGAATAGCGGTGATTACGGGGATAACTCGCGATAATTCTGCTTCTAGGCTAATTTCTTGCGCTCCCGGACGGCTGGATTGACCACCGATATCGATTATATCAGCCCCAGCCTCGATCATTTTCATCGCTTGTAGCAGGGCATTTTCAACATTGTCAAATTCTCCCCCATCACTAAAACTATCGGGAGTAACGTTCAAAACACCCATGATATAGGTGCGTTTTCCCCAAGCAAAAATATGTTCACGAATTGCCGTTAAACTAGACATAATAATAAATCCTGTTGAAAAAGTATATGAATTATGAATTATGAATTATGAATTATGAAGTGGGGAGAATAAATCAAAATAATCTCCTGATAACTGATAACTGATAACTGATAACTGATAACTGATTACTGATAACTGATTACTGATTACTGATTACTGATTACTGATTACTGATTACTGATTACTGATAACTGATTACTGACGGTGATAGTTAATTTTTAGGTAGAGAAGAATCTTTTAATTCAAAATAAGCTTGTACTTCTTCTTTCCAGAGTTGATATTTTTCTTGAATTAGTTGATATTGACTGGCAAAATCGAGGGGCCAATCAACGAGATTGCTATCGATCTCGGATTGCACTAATTCCCGTTCGATCAGGGTTTCTCGGATAAATTTTAAACATTCTTGTCTCAAAGCTTCCGCTTGATCAATAATTAGCTGGACTTGATTAATTGCTCGATCGTACAATGGGGTTTGTGAATGAAAAATTTCGGAAGATGCGGCCAGATTTCGCAGTCTATTTAATTGATTTTTCTTTTCTACTAAACTGGCAATTTTCGGGTTAATTTCAAAAAGCAAGGTTTTCACCAGAGGAGCCAAGCGGCGAGTGTTAGTATAATCATAGTTATTAAGGTCTGATTTAATCAGGTGTACCTGTTGTAAATCGACGGTAATATCGTGGAGTTGTATCTCGGTTTCGGTGATGGTGGGATGAATCGTTTTAACTTTCCAAGTAGTAATAGAAGTCAACTGCTGGCGATCACTATTAACCATTTGCCGCTCCATTTTCAGCACATCGAGGGGAATGCTATAAAGTTTTTTCTCAGGAATATAGATGACATCGCTACCGAGAATGCGATCGATTTTAGGACGACGATATAAATAATGATACAGGAATCGATAAAAGCTGTTACTGCCTTGAAATATCTGGACAAATAACCAAATTTTCCAGCTGAATAACCCGCTAAGAAAGCGTCCGAATAGATGGGAATTCGAGGAGGAGTTATTCATGAAATTCCGTTATCAGTTATCGGTGAGGAATCGGAGGTTTGGTTCTTTTCAGCGAGCGGTAAATAGTAAACAGTAATCAGGGATAAAGATGAAGATAACTAACTAACTAATTAACTTAAAACTTACATCTGATAACTGATCACTGATAACTGATCACTGATTAAGGACGTTCTCCGGGTAGATTTTTTGAAGATGTTGGTTTCGATCTTACCTGTTGACGACCGTTGCGAATAACTTGTAACATTTCCCCTAATTCTCGATCGAGATGTTCTAAAACCGCTTCGGCATAGTCGTCAGCGCCTTTTTGAATTTCATGACATTCAGCTTGGGTTTTTTGTCGTAACTGTTGCACTTCCTGCAAGGTGCTGTGACGCATCTGTTCGATTTCATCGAGGGTTTGTTGTTGCAAGGATTCGCATTCCTGCTGAACCCGTTGACGAATTTGGGCCGCTTGCCGTTCTGCTTGTTGAATAATACCGGACTCATCGAGAATTTGGGCGGCTCTTTGTTGAGCGGAACGAAGGACTTGTTGAGCGTATTCCTCCGCTTTAGTGATAATTTCCTGTTCTTCCTGCAAAATTGCCAAAGCTTTCTGTACTGCTGGTGGCACGGTTTCATAGATGAGATCGATCTGTTCGGATATCTGTCCCTCATCGATGATTGTCCAACGGGTGAGGGGGATATGGAAACTATCAAAAATCATCTCTTGCAGACGCGCCAGATCCTGATAGATATCGAAATCGACGGGTGGACTGGGAACCCCACTATTAGAAGTGTTAGGTACTGCTTTTCTGGGATCATTAGGTTCTCGGCGCGCCATAGGTTCAGATCGTCCTCATTACTGTATTTTAGTATGTTAGCTATAGTATGAGTAAATATCCCTAGAAACGTTTTCTGGGACTAGATGGGTGACGGAGCCACCGAATTGAGCGATTTCTTTAACCACGCTACTGCTTAGAAAACTATATTCTTTAGTGGTGGCTAAAAAAACCGTTTCGATTCCTTCCCAGAGAGTTTTATTGGTGTGTGCCATTTGCAGTTCTTTTTCAAAGTCTGAGAGAACCCGCAACCCCCGCAACAGCACCTTAGCACCTTTTAATCTGGCATATTCAACCGTCAATCCTGAAAAACTGTCTATCTCAACGTTTTTCAGGTGTTTTGTACAGTAACTGATCTGTTCTATGCGTTTTTCGACCGTAAACAGGGGGTTTTTATGGGGATTGCAGAGAACTGCCACGATTACTCGCTCGAATAGTGGCACACTGCGTTCGATAATATCTAAATGACCGAGTGTAACTGGATCGAAGCTGCCGGGGTAGATGGCGATCATTTCTCAACCTTCACACCTCGCCAAAAAGCGATATATCCTTTAATATTTTGGGCTTTTGGTTTAGGATCGGGATAATACCAAGCGGCATCTTTATTGTCCTGTCCATCTACCCTGAGAGTATAATAACTAGCCTCTCCTTTCCAAGAACAAATGGTATGGGTGTTACTGGGTTGAAAATATTCAGCTTTGATGGTATCGGGGGGAAAATAGTAGTTTCCCTCGACAATTTCGCAGTTATCGCTTTCCGCTACCACTGCACCATTCCAAATCGCCTTTGCCATGACACTAACTCCTAGTTCTGGTTCAAAATTATCTTACAACAGAGTTTGTAAATGTTGAACCAGTTGGTTAACCTGCATCACTCCCTCGATTCGATCGATCGGTTGACCATTTTTAAAGACTACTAAAGTCGGTAAAGCTTGAATACCGTACTTAGTGGCTAAATTGGGATATTTGTCTGTATCAATTTTGACAATTTGTAGGCGATTTTTGAAATACATTCCCGTTTGTTCTAGAATCGGAGCCATCATTTGACAAGGACCGCACCAAGTGGCATAGAAATCCACTAACACGGGGAGATTAGTGGTTTGCAACAGTTCCTGAAAACTGGAAAACTCTTTTTTGACTGCCATAAATTGTCACCTCGCCAGAAAAATAGCCTTTTCCCTACTATAGCTTTTCTAAATGTCCCTTAGCTCTCCTGCAAAAGTAAGTTCTCGATGTGCTATCGGCTCAAAATATCTTAAAACTCAGATAAATTTGCGATAATTTTCGGTTTTATGGCTAGGATAGTTGTCTCTTGTCTTTTTTATCCTCATCTCCCCACTCCCTACCTCCCCATTTCCTGTCTCGGAGTCTCCTATCTCCTCACCTAACGGAAAATTTTTGATTTCTCCAGAGCAGTCATCGATCGCCGGGAAAATGCTAAGTTAGGTAAAGACTCGACAGCCAACTTTCCATGAACATCCTAACCAAGCTGCTTTTTCCCGAAACTAAAACCCCAGAGCAAGTAGGTTCACCGCGAGTACAGAAAAGCCGCCGGGGAATCGAGACCAAATCCGCCGCAGAAATCGTTATTATGCGACAAGCGGGTAAAATTGCCGCTACAGTCCTCAAAGAAATTGCCCAGATCGCTCAACCCGGAATGACGACGGCGGATCTGGATGTCTATGCGGAAAAACGTATCCGCGCAATGGGTGCTACTCCCAGTTTTAAAGGTTATTATGGCTTTCCTGCCTCGATTTGTGCCTCCGTCGATAACGAAGTCGTTCACGGTATCCCTAGCCCGAAAAAACGCCTCAAAGCCGGTTCTGTGTTAAAGGTAGATACGGGGGCCTACTACCAAGGTTATCATGGGGATTCCTGTATCACGATCGCGATCGGTTCCGTCTCTCCCAAAGCCAAGAAATTAATCCGCGTAGCGGAAGAAGCTTTATATAAAGGCATAAATCAGGTAAAAGCTGGCAATTATCTGCTCGATATCGCAGGAGCGATCGAAGATCACGTTCAAGCTAACGGTTTCCAAGTGGTAGAAGATTTTACCGGTCATGGAGTCGGCAGAAATCTCCACGAAGAACCCTCGGTATTTAATTTTCGCACTAATGAGTTACCCAATGTCAAACTGCGCGCCGGGATGACTCTGGCCATTGAACCAATTGTCAACGCGGGATCTAAACATACCAGAACTTTGCGCGATCGTTGGACGGTGGTGACGATGGATAATGCTCTCTCCGCTCAATTTGAGCATACTGTCTTAGTAACCGCCACAGGTTATGAAATCCTAACCGATCGCAATAACCTATAAAATTGTCTATAGATTTTTTGGTCCGGAATCTTAATTGAAAATTTATTTAGCGGCAGGATTTAGTCAAAATGTTTAAAAATATCGTTGTTGCCTTGGATTGTGGGGAATCATCCCATCGAGTCCTTCATGCTTTGAATTCCCTCTCTCTAACGGCAAATTCTTACATCATCATCACCCATATTCTTGGTAAGAAGGGAGATGAATCGGCAGTGGATCGCCCTCATCCCTCCCGTGAGATCATTGAAGATCAATTGCGCTGCTATCAATCCCAGATTGCTACCCCTAGTGAAATCGAAGTCATCTTTGGTGATCCAGCGGAGGAAATTATTCGTTTAGCGAATATCTATCAAGCTGATCTGATCGTGATCGGCAGCCGGGGATTAACGGGAGTTCAACGGGTGATCGAAGATTCTGTTAGTAGTCTCGTGGTGGCAGAAGCTACCTGTTCCGTATTGGTGGTAAAAGCATAGCAGCCAGCATTCAGCTAGAAAAGGTACTCTGGCAAGAGTGCCTAAGTAGTCTTGAGCAGCACTGCTGACTAAAATTTGCAAATCTTATTTTTCCCCGATGTTTTCCCCCATACATTCCCCGGTATTTCCCCACTCACTCCCCAGTTTTCCACAGTTTACCCGGACTTTTCCACAGGCAACAGCGATAGAATCGGCACTTGCTTCTAGAAAAAATTAATCTTGATTGTCAAAATCCCCATCGATAGATACTGAGTTACTGTTAAGTTAAGTAAATAAAATCTGGCTCTAACCCTTATTCCCTCGTAAATATTAAGTTTTTCTAAAGCATTCCTTTACATCTGGTAATATTGCAACTCCCTCCAACTTGGCTCACAATAGTCCTTACTGTCCACTGCACCAGTCAGGGATTTCCCCACTTCCGATCAGAGGTAAACGATATGAATACATCAGTCAGTATCTTGGCAGAAATCCCCGAAATTCTCCACCAATCCCTACAACAATACCTAGAAACTCACCCCGGTTGGGATCAAGATGGTGTGTTTACGGCGGCACTATCATTTTTTTTGCTTAATTGTCAATCCCCCGAAAGGATGAATTTTGAGGAGCAAAATAGCTGTGCCAAGGTTTATCTAGAAACTTTGTTCCAGCGCTCGGAGTGCTAATTCGGTGATAATAAGAATCGGGTCCTGGTTAAAAACCCGATTTCTCCATATGAATTCCGATAAAACCCCTAATTTAATCATTCCTCAGCTAATTATCGGTTTGGGTAATCCCGAACCCAAATATGATCGCACCCGTCATAATATCGGTTTTGAAGCTGTGGACTCATTAGCGCGGGATTGGGGGCTATCTTGGCAGGAAAACAAGCGATTTCAAGGTTTTATCGCCGAGGGTGACGGTCCTCTCCCGGGCAAAATTCGTCTCTTGAAACCCCAAACCTATATGAATCGCTCCGGGCAATCGGTGCGATCGGTGCTTGACTGGTATAAACTAGCTCCAGAGTCGATTTTAGTTATTTACGATGATATGGATCTGCCCCTAGGCCGGTTGAGAATCCGTCTATCGGGATCGGCGGGCGGACACAACGGTATTAAATCGATGATTGCCCACGTTGGCACGGAAAACTTCGCTCGTTTACGCATAGGAATCGGTAAATCAACCGAAAAAGCGACTATTTCCCACGTTTTAGGCCGATTCACCCCCCAAGAAAACCAAGTAATCTTGAAAGTGTTAGACTTGTCCAGAAAAGCGATCGAACTTGGTCTCAAACAAGGGTTACAAAAGGCAATGAGTCTCTACAATAATCAAAGTGTAGAGATTGGCTCTAATCTATGCTGATAGCAAATAAGCCTGATTTTAGTAATGGTTATAATCGCCATTTTTGTCTATACTCCTACAGAACCCTTGCTTAAATTTTGATCGCCCTTTGCTAGATTAGGTCAATTTTCATCCTCGATATTAGTAGTTTAAGTATGATTAATCGCCAAAGTTTGCTGAGATTCGCCCACAAGTTTAATCTCATTTTATTGATAATCGCTACAGTTTTTTGTCTTTGGGGTAATGCTGCTTTTGCCCATCGTCCCCATGATGTAATTAGTCAAGTGGAAGTTTCTCCTGATTTCCAGACAGATAATACAGTATATATCTTGGTGCGAAATAACTTTTATAAATCTAGCGACGGAGGTAGCAACTGGACAAGATTAATTCAAGGTTTAGATTATACGGGGGAATTAAGTTCCTTATCCCTATCTCCCCTCAATAAAAATATTCTCTATCTAGCTTCAAGATCCGATGGTATTTATAAAAGTGAAGATGCGGGGGAATCTTGGCAGAAAGTTAATCAGGGTTTAGAAACTAACTTTATTAACTTCGTACAAATTGCCCCTTCCGATGCCAATATAGCAGTGGCAGTGGGATTAGAAAAAGGGGTTTATTTAACCGAAGATGGCGGTAAAAATTGGTCAAATATTTTCCCCACCACGGCACTGATAACCTCTCTAGCTATTACTCCCAACAATCCAGGGCGAATTTTTTTCGGGGATGAACAGGGTAAATTATACACTTCCTCCGATGGGGGGAAAACTTGGCAGAATCTCCCCTTACCCGCTAATGTGGGGGCAGTAGATACAATTGCTTTTTCTCCTAATCTAGACAGGGATAAAACCTTTTTTGTCGGTACAAAAGAAGCAGGTATTTTTAAAACCGTTGATGATGGTAAAACCTTCCAAGCCGTTAACGAAGGAATTAAGGATAAAATCATCGAAGACATCGTTATTTCTCCCGAATATGCCCAAAACTCCACCCTTTATGCCATTACTTGGTATGACGGAATGTATGTTTCTCAGGATGGGGGCAAAAGTTGGACAAAAATGAGCGAGGGTTTAACCAAAGACAAACAAGCAGATGATTATAAAGTTCCCCATTTTATGGACTTAAAAGTCGTTGAAGATACGATGTTTTTGGGGGGATTTAATGGCTTATTTAAAACCACAGATAGGGGGAAACAATGGCAGGAAATAGAAACTTTAGCCCGGGCAACAGTTATCGCTATGGCGGTTTCTCCTAATTATGCCCAGGATGGTACTGTCGTCATTGCTAATTATGTAGGCAATATCTTCATCAGTCGGGATAAAGGGGAAACTTGGACACCAATTAATCGCGGTTTAGAGGTTTATCGACTTGGTAAAGATCCCGAAGAATCAGGACAAGATCCCCGGCGTTTCTTTGACATTGCCTTTTCTCCTAACTATGGAGAAGATAGAACTATTTTTGCTGGCTTTTTACGCAATAAATTTGCCAAATCCGATAACAGTGGTGATTTCTGGAAAATTATCGAAATCGATGAAGGAGTCCGCGGTCCGAGGATAGTTCCTTCCCCAGATTTTGCCAAGGATAAAACTCTTTTTCTCACCAATCAGCAGGGGAGAATATTTCGTTCTACTGATGGAGGAAATACGGTTAAAAATATCAGTGAAGTGGGCAGAATTTCCGGTAATTATGCCCCTGCCATGGTAGCTTCCCCTGATTTTGCTAAGGATAAAACTTTGTTTGTCACGGGAAAAGAGGGTATTTATCAAAGTGTTGATGGTGGACTAACTTGGAAAAATGTCAGCCAAGGAACACCCCTATCAAAAACCGCTAATGTGCAGTTGGCAATGTCTCCCAATTATCCCAGTGATGGAACTATTTTTGCTGGGACAATTTCTGGTTTGTTTGTCAGCAAAGATGGGGCTAAAAGTTGGACAAAATTAGAGAAACCGGGGTTTAATCCCAATACCTCGGTAGAAACCATTGCTATCTCTCCTGATTATGCTAATGATCGCACGGTAATAGTTAGTTTACAGGGAAATGGCTTGTTTAAATCTACCGATGGAGGAGAAACTTTTAAATCAATTGGTGATCCTAAAATACCCCTAGTGAAAATTCATAGTATCCCTTCTTCTGGTATCTCCGTCCAGTTTTCTCCTAATTACGCTCAAGATAAAACTTTATTCGGTTTTGGTGGCGCTAAAACTACAGTTTTTCGTTCCACCGATGGGGGAGAAACTTGGACAAGTGTAACTATTCCTCCTCATGCGGAAGAAAATACAACCCGCTATAAAATCGGTGAGTTTTTCTCCGGTCCCCTTGGCACAATCTTGCGCGTGGTTATCCCGATTCTCCTAGCAATCGCCGCTTATTTTCTGGTGGGTTTCTTGAAACTGGAGAAAGTTATTAATCTTCCTAAATCCTTCTTCCGCATGGCAGGGGCATTTATGGTTTTTCTCTTTGTTTTCTTCGCTATCATTAGCCAAGTTTAGCGGAAATTTTCACCGGCGGGGCTTGACAAATCCCGCCGCTTGCCTTATAATTATATATATAATGGGAATCCGTGCCTGCCTGCGACCTCTGATTTTTACGGCAGTCAACCCCTCAGAGAATTAACCATCGGCAACGTAGGGATTGACCATCTTAGCGGGGTCAACAATGCGATCAAAATCCGCTTCCTTGATGTATCCCAGTTGCAAGGCTGCCACTTTCAGGGTTAAATCCTTTTCTAGGGCATAATGAGCGACGTAGGCAGCCTTTTGGTAGCCAATCACGGGACTTAAGGCAGTCACCAGCATCAAGGATTGATTTAAAAAAGTCTCAATTTGTTTTTGATTAGCAGTCATCCCCTTAACCAAAAACTGACAGAAATTACCGCAACCATCAGTGAGCAAACGGATAGACTGCATGAGATTATGAATCAACAGCGGTTTATAGACATTCATTTCCAGATGTCCTCCGGCGCCTCCCATCGTCACCGCTAAATCATTAGCCATCACCTGCACTGCTATCATCGATAAAGCTTCGCATTGGGTGGGATTAACTTTCCCCGGCATAATTGAAGAACCCGGTTCGTTTTCCGGCAGCTGTAATTCTCCTAATCCACAACGGGGACCACAGCTAAGTAAACGGATATCATTAGCAATTTTATACAGGGAACTAGCGATAGTTTTCAATCCCCCGCTCAAGAAAACTAGAGCATCGTGGGAACCTTGCACGGTAAACTTATTAGGGGCGGTAATAAAAGGTAATTTGGTCAGATTAGCGATTTCGGCAGCCACATCTCGATCAAAATCTGGGGGAGCATTAATTCCCGTACCCACTGCTGTTCCTCCCAAGGATAAACGATAGACTTTTTCTAGACATTTTTCTAGCCAATCGCTGCCATCATCTAATAAACCCACATAACCGGAGAATTCTTGTCCGAGGGTTAAAGGGGTGGCATCCTGTAGGTGAGTCCGACCAATTTTAACTATATTTGCCCATAATTGCGCCTTTTCATCGAGACTATTCCGTAATAGTTGCAGACTGGGAATTAATTTTTCCTTGACTGCCAAGGCAACGGCAATATACATGGCCGAGGGAAAGGAATCATTAGTCGATTGGGACATATTAACATGATCGTTGGGATCGACGGGAGTTTTGCTACCCAGAGGATTCCCCGTTAGTTGACTGCAACGATTGGAGATGACTTCGTTGATGTTCATGTTAAATTGAGTGCCACTTCCCGTCATCCAAACGTAGAGGGGAAAGTTATCTGCGTGTTGTCCGGCTAAAATTTCATCGCAGACTTGACAGATAAGATTTTTTCTCTCCTGACTGAGACGATTTTTTTGCTGATTGACAATTGCACAGGCTTTTTTGAGAATGGCATAGGACGCGATCATCTCCCGGGGCATGAGATTATCACCGATACTAAAGTATTGTAGGGATCTTTGGGTCTGCGCTCCCCAAAGTTTATCGGCAGGTACGGGAATTTCTCCCATGCTGTCTTTCTCGATGCGAAATTCTGTCATCTTTGATTAGGGTTTGCGGCAAAAAGTTTGTTGGTGGGGTTAGGAGTCAGTATTCAGGAGTCAGGAGTCAGAATCCGTCCGCCGGTCTTCGGTAGGGGAAGTCAGAATAACAGAATAACCTCGCACTCTGGGAAGCGGACCCCTTTGCAATCGAGGAGCGAAAGTGCAAGGGTTTTGAGTACCTCGTATCGATTTCTCAACATTTGTTTCTGGCACTTCTTTCTGAAAAAGTAGTAAAACCTTTTCCTAGCAAGGCTCCCACTGATGTTCAGCAAACCCTAATTACTTCTGAGGTCAGCAAAAGATGGTCGTTATCTGGCCTGAAAAGAGAGGGTCTCCAGGGCGACACGGATTCCCATTATAACAAAAGTATAAGTCAAGTCTAGCTAGTTTGTCAAGCCCTATTGGGACTTTTTATTGGCGGCATTTTTACCCGGAAGGTTGGCAAGAATAACTGGCAGGGTGCTGGAGTGATTATGAGACAAAAACTGTTATATTTTAGGGAAGATAATCAGTAAAAAAGACGGGATTGGAGACTATGGACACAGCGATCGCATTAAGTTGGACATTGGGAATTATCTTAGGGTTGATGACCCTTTTGTTTATCTTACGGATCGTGCTGACTTGGAATCCACAGGTAGATTTAAATAGCTTTCCCTTTAATATTATTGCCTGGCCAACGGAACCTTTTTTAATCCTCGTGCGTCGACTCATCCCACCGTTGGGAGGAGTTGATATTTCTCCAATTATTTGGGTGGGAATTTGTACGCTGCTGCGGGAAATTCTTCTCGGTCAACAGGGTTTAATTACCATGGCCTTAAAATAATTATTTAAGCGACTAGAATATGCTGACATAATTTATGTTCTAACTCTCGTTCCTGTTTTTCTAGGGTAATAATCGCCTGTTTGATAATACTTTTAACATCCATACCCTGGTCGTATTGTTTTAACCATTGTTGTGCAGTGTTACCTTCGCGGAGGATTTTTTGTAGGGGAGAGAGAAAACAACTAAAACCCCTTGCTTTAGCGATCGGATAAACTTGAACATAGAGGTCTTTAATCCAATCCCTAGCCAAGATTTCCCGGCCATCGTACCAATGTCTCAGGGTGGCATCAAGACTAAAACGCGCGGCAGCCTGTTCGTTTTCTTGGGTTAAAGTTAATAAATCCTCGCTGCGATTGCTGCTGGGTAATTGACTTAAAATTAAGGGGTCTAATTGGGGAGCTTGTAAAAGTTGAGTTAAACGGGCCTCTAAAAAAGCCATAACTGCTAATAAACTAATAGGATCAGCAATCAGGTCACAAATTCGCAATTCTAGACGATTGAGATTATAGGGACGATTGCTACCGTTAGGACGTACCGACACCCAGAGATGACGAACATTCTGCATGGTACCGAGTTTTAATTGTTCCTCGGTCCAGGTGACAAAATGTTTATGACTTTCAAAGAGGGGAACATCAGCGGGAGTTTGGGGGAAAACTTGCCAACGACGGGAATGGGAACCGGTGATTTTACCATCGAGAAAAGGAGAGGAAGCGCTTAAAGCCAAGTATAAAGGAGCTTCTAGGCGAATTAAGCGACAGGCACGCATTAAATCCTCATAATCGCTAATACCGACGTTAATATGAATACTGGCCGTGACCACATTAGTGCCGTAGGTCTGTTCAATATAGTCATGATAGGGATTGTGGGGGTCACTGCGATAAAAATGTTGACTATCGCCCAAGGAGAGGGTACTGCCAGGGATGAGGGTATAATCGCCTAAACGACGCAAATATCGCCGTAGAGCGAGACGAGGTTTTAAAGTAGCGCATAAAAGACGGTCATAGTTAGTCATGGGAGCCGTAGTATATTCTACGTTACGACTATCTGGTTCTCGGACAAAACCATCTAAATCCTTGACAATGCGATCGGATAAACCGATAATTTCTCCGGCTGCTGTTCCGGTGTACATTTCCACTTCAAAACCTTTACTTAGGAGCATCGTCAATTCACCCTGCTGTGTCTATTTTGTAGTTTGACATTATTTGGACTGTAAATGACGTTCGATCAGTAGAATCGCTACTATATCATCAATGGGGCGATCGGGAAGACGCATCCCCTGGGGGATGAGTTTCTGTAATCCTTTGGGGGGAAACATTTGCCAATAGCGATCGCGCGCTTCTAGGGTACTATTGCGTTCATCCACTAGAGTAATCGGGATAGTGACACGAGCGGCAATTTTTTGGTGCCAACTTTTTGAGGTGGTTTGGTTCCCCATCACCAATAATTCGATCGGATACTGTTGACAGAGACTGGCTAAACGCTCGATCGCTTGTGACGATGCTATCACCTCATGGGTATAAATTTTCCCTGTCGATGACCTGACCGCGATTCCACATTTATCCTTACCCGGATCAAAACCGAGAATACACATAGTTTTTATCTCCTGCAGCAGTGGTCGGTTTTATTAAATCACTAAATTAGGGTCTTGGGTTTTGGGGTTTTAGCAGGGTAAGCGCATCTTAACAATCCTTGACAAAATTAACTTTATGAAAGCAATTTCAGAAGTAATTGGTATAATTTGACAGTAATAAAGAACTGCTGAAACCAAGTGTTAATTCTGGCCTTTGGTTTTGAGGTTAAACCATAGTAAATTGCTTCGAGGGTGATGACACTTAAGGCAATCGATGATTGTAGCAGGCCAGCATTAGGTTGGGGACGTGCTAACTCGCTGATCATGTTAGTATCAGCCAGGAAGGTCATTTAAGCTTTCTGCAAATGGATTAGAACGATCTTGGCGAGGAGGAACTTCTATAGTATAGTTTTCTTCAGCACAAATTTGTCGCAATTCTGCTAAAGCTTGGGCTAGGTTATCAAAATCTGTTTGAGTTTCATGGGCAGCTAATTTTTTCTCTAAGAGCAATCTTTCTTCTTCAGAAAGGGATTGGATAATTTGGACGAGAGATTCAATCAATTTGGCATTCATGTTTTTTTCCTCTTTAGTAAGATTATCAAGATTCTAATTCGATTCCTCAAACAGTGATAGAAAATCACGGCGAACACTCACTAAGCTGTCAAGCATTTAAATTACGAACAGCTTAACCTTCCGTAGGTATCACGGTTCAAAGTAAGGGTCATTTTTCCACTCATATTTCGGCTCCTCAAAACGAAAAGATAACTGCTGTATTTCAATTTTTACAGTTTATTTTAAATAAATCAAGAGATTTAACCCCGGAATCGTGCGGGAGAGAGTCCAGATAAGGAGAGTGATATAAAAGATGCCGATACCCCATTGATACCAAACTAAAAAGGAAATGATAGCGGGTAATTCTTGATCGCGAACTCGCCAATCATTAAAGCCTAATTTTAGCAAATTATTGAGACTTAAATCGTAATAATTTAACCAATTCCAACGCTTTTGCCAAGGAATAGGAGTATAACGATCGCGAAAAAGGGGAAATTCGGGAACTACGGGTAAACGGGTGATTAATAAGCGTAATTGTCGCATACTGCCATCTTGCAGGAAATAGGAACTATCCATTAAATCGTGATAGCGTCCCCGACGATAAAGTTCGATAATTAAAATTAGGGGTAAGGGGACAAGAATTAGGGCAATAGCTGTTAAAGTTAGTAGGGGACGACTGGCAGATTGCAGGATATTAAACACACCGGAAAGGGTGAGAATAATATAGCTAGTTACCATACAAAAGATTTCATAACGACTAGGAATTACCGGTTTAGGAGTGAGACGACGCACGCGATCAATTAACCAAAATAAACAGCCAAAATAGGCAAAAATTATGATTCCTGTACCGAAAACTAAACTAAAATTTGTACCATCTTGACTTAAGAGTAATAGTAAAGCAAGGAAAGAAGTATGCAGAAAATCAGCTACCCAAGTGAGGTTAATTAGGCGAATAATTGAGATATTATTTAGTTTTTGTTTTAACTGTTGAACTCGCAATTTTTCAGTTTTGTATTCAATTTGATTAGCATCGGCAATTTGTTCTAGGGAGCGAAAATTACGAACTAAATTTCTTAAAACTGTTTCATTTCCTGCTAGGTTTGGTAAATAAATTGCTTGACCAATTACTCCTCTATCTCCTAGAATTTTCGCTTTATCGGAATCAAAAGCTAATCCTGATACAGTCAAGTAACTATTTTTAGTAAAAGTGGAATTACTAAAATCTACCTGATCTAAAAGTTTCACGTCTTGAAAACTAACCACACCATTAAAATAACTAGACCGGAAAGCACCCGATTTTTCAAAAGTGGCATTTCTAAATGTTAATAAACTTAAAAATCTACTCTTAGAAAATAGCGGACGATCTCGCCATTGACTTTGGGAAAAATTAGCTTCTTTTTGCCAGAAAGTACGGGTAAAATCTGCGAGTTTATCGTATTTGGTTTGATCAAAATAAGCTTCGGCAGTAAAATGACTGCCATGGAAGTTAGTAATACTTTTAAAATGGGCCGCGCGAAAGATGGCTTTATTTAAAAATTGACTTTGACTAAAATTTACATCTCCCATAAAAGTGGCTTTGCTAAATTTTGCCACCCTAGCAAAACGGGATTCTAACCAATTACTTTCACGACTAAATTTTGCTGCCATTGCTTCGACAATTTGCAGAAAAAAAGTCTTAGAAAAGTCCACTTCTCCCATAAATACGGTTCCCTGCAACTTCACCGGTCCGCGAAATACTGTGACATTAAAAACCGGTTCATCGCTATCGAATAAAAAATTTTCGTCCTGTTGTAATAACTGTTCTTCCGTGGGTGATAATAAGGTAGCGAGAGCCACTTTTGTTAAAGGAGTTGGTAAACCGAGACGAGAAGCGATAAAATTGCCTTGAATTAAGGAATTACTAAAATCTAAACCTAGGGGTTGTTTAGCGCGATTAATTTGACCTTGAATCTGTTGATAAAATTGTTCTTGTAGTTCTTTATTTTCATCGCGGATATCGATAACTAAATTGGCTAAATCGATGGTAGTCATCCCTTCTTTAAGGACGGGTGCGCTTAAACGTTCCTGCAATAAAGTTACTGTTAAGGGAACTCTATCCACTACTGCCAAACTAGGGAGAGAATGTAAACAGAAAAACAGAAAAAAAATAATTAGTAACCAGCAGCCTTTCAACAACGCACCCACGACAGTTATTTTCCTAAACAAGCTTGGATAGCCATCTCTAAGTCCTCTTGGTTGAAATCGGTGATAACAAAGACTTCTTGAACACTTTTTCCTGTCCTCGCAATCAGCTTAAAACCACCACGAATCGGCACTGATATCCGCAATTGTAACCGCGGACAATGACCTTTTGAGCGAGAAAGTACCCCCGGGGTGACAGTGGTGATTCCTTGATAGGTAATTAACTTTTCTAATACCGCAATCAACCCCGGAATATGAGTAGAATGATTCCAAACTAAGCGACCATTATTCATAATTATGCGGCCTCTAGAGGAGCCATAGTTAATCCTTCCCGTCGCAATTGTTGGTGATAAAGTTCCGCTTGTTCTTGGGGACCTGTCCAGACAATTGCTTGTCCTTGGTAGTGAACTTGATTAGTTAATTCCCAAGCTCGATCGGTAGTCATATCCGGGATATATTTAATTAAACAATTGGCCACATGATCGAAGGTGTTAAAGTCATCGTTGAGAACAATAACTTTATAGTTGGGATAAGTCTTTTTGACAACTTGAGTGGACTTATCTAAGGTGGTACTAGGTGCGCTGGCCATAAAAGTTACAATAAGTCAAGGTTTTTGCGGTTAAATTCGAGCATTTTGACAACAATTAAGCGGCAAAAGCCACAGAATTATTATGCAAAACTTGGTGATAGTAATTTAATAACTGTTTGGTGGCCGCTTGCCATGCCCATTTTTCCGCTTCTAGGCGCGCATTTCGTCGTAATTCCTCTCTTTCTGCCTTGGCGGTTAGTAATCTTTGGGTGGCACTAATTAAACCTTTTTCATCCCTAGGATCGAAGAGATGACCATTAACTCCATCGGTGACAATATCGGGAATTCCTCCCGAATTTGCCGCCACCACTGGACAACCGGCAGCCATGGATTCTAAGAGTACCAAACCGAGGGTTTCTGTGCGTGAGGGAAACAGAAAAGCATCTGCGGAAGCAAAAGCGGAGGCTAATTCTAACCCCTGTAAATAACCGACAAAATGGGTATTTGTGTCGGCAAAATGACTTGTTAAAGCTTCCCGATGGGGACCGTCTCCCACAATGGCAAATCTTGCTTCGGGAATCGCTTCTAATACTGGTTTAATGCGATCGATTTCTTTTTCGGCCGACACTCGACCAACGTATAATAAGAGAGGACTATCGGGGTTATTTTGGGATAATTTCAGTCTCATAGCCGGGGATTTTAAATGAGGTTGAAATAATTCCGTATCAACTCCCCTTTGCCAAAGCTCGACCTTTTCAATGCCACGACTAGATAATTCTTGTACCATAGCAGTGGAAGTGCAGAGATTTAAACTTGCTTGATTGTGGGCCAATTTTAATAATTCCCAGAGTAATCCTTCTAGGGAACCTAATCCATAGTGCTGTAGGTATTGGGGGAGATGGGTATGATAGGAAGCGACGAGGGGAATGTTCATAGTTTTGGCAAAATAAATGCCTCCCACCCCTAAAATAGCCGGGTTAACCACATGAATAATATCAGGTTTGAACCTCTCTAAAGCTTGACCGACTGAAGGCCGGGGGAAAGCCATTTTTAATTCCGGATATAGGGGTAAGGGAATCCCTGTAACTCCATGAATCTTAGCACCTTTGTACTCTTTTAAACCGCCATCGGGAGAGAAAACTAATACCTGATGACCTAATCTTTGTAGGTGTTCTACGGTATGTTTAAGACGGGTGACAATGCCATCGATTTTCGGTAAGAAGGTTTCTGTAAAAAGAGCAATTCGCATAGAGAAAACAAGGTTAAGTAATAATTAAGGACAAGCTTTTTTCGAGATAGCTAGGAATAATTACTGAATTTCTCAAGGCAATTAACTCCACAATTAATCATAGATCAGAAAGGCCAAAGGTTTTAATCACTCGATCGCTACCTTCGATAACCACCGTCGCTCGATAATTATCGCCGATTGCTGCAGTCCATAATTGCCATTCCCCCGCCACATTGTCTAATTTTAAGGGATTAAGGCCCACTTCCACTCGATCGAGTCCCCCGCTAATTCCCGTTCCCACTGCCTTTAAATAAGCCTCTTTTGCCGTCCATAACTGAAAAAATAACTTTTCCTTCTCTGCGGACTTTTCAACAAGCTCGTGTTCCTTAGCACAAAAAAACCTTTTTGTCAAGCTATCTAAATCTTTCACCTCGCGCATTTTCTCTAAATCTACCCCGATGGGAGCGGTTAAAGTCAAGCCACAGATTGCCATCTCCTCGGAATGGGAGAGATTAAACTGCAATTGGTAGTTAATACTCGGTTTTCCCCGTTCACTGTAGATAAACTCGATTTTTTCGGGACTTATCGCCAAATATGACCCTAAAATCTCCCGTAAACATCCCCTAGCCACCAAAAAACGCCGCTTGTGTTGGGGAAAATGGTAACGATTAGCTCTAATTATTTCATCTTCAGAGAGCAAAGAAGCCAGTTTTTCTCGTCTATCCCCAGAGGGATCGAGACTGATAAAATAGAGATGAACCTCATCGGTAGATATAAACATTAAACTCAGAAGCGATCAAATAATTAATTATCGGTAAATTTTACCGTAAAATGAGAATTGCCGACTCAAGAATTTATCCACCTTCTAACTCTTGACTTTGCAGCACACCTATGAACTTTTTTCATACTGAAGACCACCTCCAACAGTTCGGTACAGATATTTTAGAAACAACTTGGCGAGAATTTCCCCAATTAGCTCAAGAACAAATTGCCCTAACTTGGATAGTATATGATCCTCCTGTTATCGTCAACACGGGGGGAGCAATTTCTCACGAAGAATTCTGGAAATATTCCCCCCGCGGATTTAGCTATCGCGGACAAGAAAGAACCTATCCCGCTAGTTTAGTGAAATTATTTTATCTAGTAGCGATTCATGAGTGGTTAGAGGGGGGGATGATTGCCGAAAGCAGCGAATTAAATCGCGCCATTCGTGACATGATTGTTGACTCTAGTAATGATGCTACCAGTTTAGTTGTAGATCTGGTCACGGGAACCACTAGCGGTCCAGAAATTTCCGCCGGTCCCTTTGAAACTTGGAAGCAACAACGCAACATAGTTAATCGTTATTTTCAATCCTTAAATTGGCCAGAATTAGCGACAATTAACGTTAATCAAAAAACTTGGTCTGATGGTCCCTATGGACGTGAACGCGCTTTTTTAGGGGAATTAATGGAGAATCGCAATATGTTAACTAGCAATGCAGTGGCGCGTTTAATTCATACTATTGTTGGGGGGATTGCGGTTTCTTCCCAACGTTCTCAGATGATGATGTCTTTACTAAAACGTAGTCTTAATCCTGCTGATTGGACAAGTCAAGGAGATGATACACAAATCTTAGGATTTCTAGGACAAGGATTACCAGAAAATAGTCAAATTTGGTCAAAAGCTGGTTGGACAAGTCAAGTACGTCACGATGCAGCCTATATTGAAATTCCCCACCATACTCCCTATCTATTGGTGGTATTTACCGAGGGAAAAGATAACAGTCAAAATCGCTCAATTTTACCTTTTATTTCCCAGAAAGTAGCCGAGAAAATTATGCAGATCCATTAATTAAGCTGTGGGTAGGATGGTTTTCTCTGTCATTGTCAAAAGTGTTAGATAAACATCCTACTGTCATGAACCCGTAAATTGACTGATATTCATCTCAATATATAGCTTTTCTGGGATAGATGGGGTTTGTTCTTGCAGCTGAAATACTCGATTAAGTAGGTGGGTGGAATTAAATATAAGATGAACGTAGGTTGGGTTGAAGCATGAAACCCAACGTCCGCTCATGTTACGCTACCGCTAACCCATCCTACCAATAATTGTGCCTCCCCACTTAAGTAAGGATTCAGTCTGTGCTTCACCTTGACGAGAAGGGCTGTCATCATTTAAACTAACAATATAGCGGTGTGCAGTCGTATGAGGTACAGTGTCACGAGCTATAAACCATGCTAGGCAAGGCTTGGTCTGTATCTCACTCAAGCGCTTACCGCTATAAGTTGTTCTTAAGTATTTACTCAAATGTGTGACTTTCAATCCTCGCCATTGTCATAACGAAAGGGAAGTGGAGAGTAAATTAATTGTCCAGTATTTACTCCCCAAACTAGGCTACAATCCCGAACATTGGTATCAACAAGTTAGCTTCGGTAAAGTCCGCTTAGATTTCCTTGTTTCCGCTCAAAAACCTATCAACAAAAAGCAGTTTTTATCCTCTCACTGTCTAATTGTCGAGGCTAAAAACCCCAGAGAAAAGCTCATCAATCATCGTCACCGCTTAGGTTATTATCTCAACTACTTTAAAGTGCAGTGGGGATTATTAACCAACGGTGATGAGCTTCAACTTTATCGAAGAAAACCCGATAAAATTTATTTAGTTTTTAGATGTTCTGGGTTAGAAATTGCCTCTCACTTAGAACAGTTAAAATCTCTGATTGGCTACGAAACCTTATCCCTAGGCATTCCACCGCTCAATTCTCCAATAATCAACCACAGAAACCCCATGAAAACCATCGCAATTTATCATCATAAAGGTGGTGTTGGTAAAACCACCGTCGCTACCAATCTAGCGGCAGCTTTGAGTAAAAAAGGCAAGCGAGTATTATTAATTGATATTGATGCTCAAGCTAATAGTACCTTTGCCGTTGGTTTAATTAAGTTTCAATTCGATGATGACGATGATTTAAAAGATAAAAATGTCTTTCATTTACTCAATGATGGAGACATAACTTTTGTGCAAAATATTGTCAGAAAATCTCAGGGATTTAACCATCCAGAAATTGATGTAATTCCCGCTCATATTAGCTTAATTGAAAAACAAACTACCTTAACTAGATACGGGAGTTCTGACACAAGATTATCTAAAAAACTAGATAAAGTTAGAGATGATTATGACTTGGTTATTATTGATACCCCGCCATCCTTAGATTTTTATGCTCAAGCTGGTTTAATTGCTTCCGACTATCTGATTATTCCATCAGATCTTAAACCATTTTCTAATCAAGGTTTAAATAGTGTAAAAAATTTTATCAAGGAAGCAATTAACGAACCTCGTGAAAATTTAGGTAAAGAACCCATAAAAATTTTAGGCGTTTTACCTTCCAAAATTTCTACCAATGCTCAATACTTAAGATTTAATTTTCCCAAACAAAAACAAGTAATTCCAGACAAATATGGTTTACCCTTGATGGAATCGACTATCTCGGAAAGAATGCCTTTATCTCGCTGTATAAATCAATCCGTTCCCGTGGGAGATTTAGAAATTCCTGCTCCCCAATCTATAATGGATTATGCCGAAAATCAAGGCGATGCGGGAGTATCAGCAGCAGAATTTGAAGCCTTAGCAATCGAAGTTTTAGCTAAAATAGGAGTTAAATAAATGTGGGATTTTTTACTAATTGATTTACAGGACGTGGTAGCTACTAAAGAGCGTTCTTATTTTCCAGAAACAGATTTACACAACTTAGCTAATCTTATTGTAGCAATGAAGGGCTTAATGCGTCCTGTCATTCTCAAAAAAATTGGCTTTGAACGCTTCCAGATTATTGAGGGAAATTTAGAGTATTATGCCTGTTTAATTGCTAAAGAAAAAGAACGCAGCCTAGAAACTATTAACGCTTTTGTGGTTGATAAAGAAGCGGAGAATATCGCTTTACAGCAAATACAGTTATTATCTCCTTCTCCTGGGTTAATTACCACGCCTGAAAAAATAGATAATCCTCTAGAATTGAGGATGAGTAATCTTGAAAAACGATTAGAAACCCAGTTACAAGCCATCCGAGAGGAGTACCAAAAAGAAATCAAAAGACTGGAAGAAAAAATTATGATTTCTCCTCCTCCTCCTCCTCCTTCTAAGTCTATTTTAGAGCTTTTGAATAGCTGTGACGCTAATCAACTTAAAAAAGCGGGAATTCCACCTGCATCTGTTAATGACTTTCTGAAAAAACGTTCAGAAAAGCCCTTTGATTCTGTGGAAGATATACGCAAGCGACGAGTGACAGGAATTGGGCAAGTAAGGTTGGCTAAACTTGTCGATTATTTGCTGACTCACAATTGATTTTTTGGGGTGTGTTGAGATGCTTTAACACACCCTACCGATGGGTGTTATAATAATGGAATATCAGGAAAAAATCCCGATCCGATAGCGGGCAAAGATTAACTAAGTAGGTAGGTGTTAAAAATTGTCAGACACCCCCCTTATCAAGGGGGGCAGGGGGGATCCCCCCGCCTATCGGCACCCCCCTTAATAAGGGGGGCAGGGGGATCAAAGGCAAAATCTATCTTCTATTTAATTAGAAACACTTACCTAGAAGACGGGTGAAAAGAGAAAACTTATGACAACTACCCCACTAATGGCAGCTTCTTTAACAATTCCTCCCCTAGAAAACGGCGATAAATTAACTCGATGGGAATTTGAACGACGTTATCAAGGGATGCCCCATCTCAAAAAAGCGGAATTAATTGAAGGAATTGTTTATATGGCATCTCCCCTCAGATTTGAAAGTCACGCCGAGCCTCATGCTAATATTATCGGATGGTTAGCTCTCTATAAAGCGGCGACTCCCGGTGTTAGATTGGGTGATAATGCCACCGTGAGATTAGATATTGATAACGAACCCCAACCGGATGCCCTATTAAGAATTGACAAGGGAGGACAATCGACAATTAGTCAAGATGATTATGTAGAAGGAGCGCCGGAATTAATTGTCGAAATTGCTGCTTCTAGTGCTTCCTACGATGTTCATCAAAAATTAAATGTTTACCGTCGCAATCAAGTCCAAGAATACCTAGTCTGGCGGTTTTATGAACAAGAATTTGATTGGTTTCTGCTACAGACAGTAGAATATATTAAACTAGAACCCGATAGTGATGGCATAATACGCTCCCAAATCTTCCCCGGTTTATGGCTAGATAAAAACGCTTTATTAATGGGTGACTTAGGAAAAGTTTTAGTGATTTTGCAGCGGGGGTTAGAAACAGCAGAACATCGAGATTTTGTTAATAAATTAACTAGCGATCGCTCTCAAGTTTAAAAATTAGATAATTATTTTCTCTCAAGTGTTCTAT
This sequence comes from Microcystis sp. M31BS1, assembly GCF_020245285.1. Taxonomy (NCBI): domain Bacteria; kingdom Bacillati; phylum Cyanobacteriota; class Cyanophyceae; order Chroococcales; family Microcystaceae; genus Microcystis; species Microcystis sp. M31BS1. The sequence goes on along the minus strand of NZ_JADBVE010000173.1, from coordinate 5,558 downwards.
AATATGGGAGAAAAAACTTTGCTCAAATTAATGGATTATTTATTGACTTCTAACTGATTTTTGTGGGTGTGTTGAGCTACTTTAACACACCCTACCGATGGGTGTTATAATAATGGAAGATCAGGAAAAAAACCTGATCCGATAGCGGGCAAAGATTAACTAGAAGACGGGTGAAAAGAGAAAAATTATGATAATTACCCCAGTAATAGCTGCTTCTTTAACAATTCCTCCCCTAGAAAACGGCGATAAATTAACTCGATGGGAATTTGAACGACGTTATCAAGGGATGCCCCATCTCAAAAAAGCGGAACTAATTGAAGGAATTGTTTATATGGCATCTCCCTTGAGAATTACCCAACATGGTGAACCCCACGCACATATTATGTTATGGTTGGGTTTTTATAAAGCTTTTACCCCCTATCTGCAATTAGGGGATAATTGCACCGTGAGATTAGATATTGATAACGAACCCCAACCGGATGCCCTATTAAGAATTGACAAGGGAGGACAATCGACAATTAGTCAAGATGATTATGTAGAAGGAGCGCCGGAATTAATTGTCGAAATTGCCGCTTCTAGTGCTTCCTACGATGTTCATCAAAAATTAAATGTTTACCGTCGCAATCAAGTCCAAGAATACCTAGTCTGGCGGTTTTATGAACAAGAATTTGATTGGTTTCGGCTACAGGCAGGAGAATATATTAAACTAGAACCCGATAGTGATGGCATAATACGCTCCCAAATCTTCCCTGGTTTATGGCTAGATAAAAACGCTTTATTAATAGGCGACTTAGGAAAAGTTTTAGTGATTTTGCAGCGTGGGTTAGAAACAGCAGAACATCGAGATTTTGTCAAGAAACTAACTGCTAATCACGGCTAGATTGTAAAATTATATAATTATTCTTGATCCACTGTCCTATAATGACAGAAAGAGTATTTTTGACTTGAATTTGTTCTTAACTGTACCCCACATTTCGACAAGCTCAATGTAAAATAATCTCGCCCCTGATAATCTTCACTTCGACAAGCTCAGTAACCACTCATCACCTCACTATATGTCAAACCTAATCCTTTTCTGGCATCGTCGCGATTTACGTCTCTCGGATAATATTGGACTGAGTAAAGCTAGGGAGCGTAGTCCGAAAATTATTGGGGTTTTCTGCCTCGATCCTGCTATTTTAGAAGGGGATGATATCGCCCCTGCTAGAGTTGCCTATCTCCTTGGTTGTCTAGAGGAATTAGAAAAAAATTATCGCCAAAAAGGTAGTCAATTACTGATTATTCGCGGCAACCCCAGTCAAACACTCGTCAACTTAGCCGGCAATTTATCGGCAAAAGCAGTTTTTTTTAACCTCGATATTGAACCCTATGCGCGTCAACGGGATCAACAGGTAATTGCCGCTTTACAAACAAAAGGAATTGAGGTAGAAACCTTCTGGGATCAACTTCTCCACGCTCCAGGACAAGTCCTCACCCTCTCAAAAAGCCCCTACACCGTATATACTCCTTTTTGGAAAAATTGGAGCCAATTAGCCAAAGCCAGCCCCACAACCCTAGAAAACCTGCAAGGATTAGAGGAAAATGAGGGGGAGAAACTCACAGAAACTATTAATTTACCAACCCTAGAAAATTTAGGTTTTACTTGGCAAAACCCCTTACCCCTCACCCCCGGAGAAAAAGCCGCCAATAGCAGATTAGAAGAATTTTGTCAAGGGGTTATTAACAATTATCAAGAAGATCGTAACTTCCCCGCTTTTGATGGCACCTCGCGCTTGAGTGCCGCTTTAAAATTTGGGGCGATTGGCATTCGCACGATTTGGACGGCAACCCTAGAGTTATTAGAAAATTGCCGCGCCCAGGAAGCAAAAGATAGTATTATCACTTGGCAGCAAGAGTTAGCTTGGCGGGAATTTTACCAGCATTGTCTCTATTTTTTCCCAGAATTGGCGGTCGGTGCTTATAGAAAAGAATTTCGTCATTTTCCTTGGCAGGATAACGAAGAACATTTTCAAGCTTGGTGCCAGGGAAAAACCGGCTATCCGATCGTTGACGCGGCGATGCGACAATTAAATGAAACGGGATGGATGCACAATCGTTGTCGCATGATCGTGGCCAGTTTTTTAACCAAAGATTTAATTATTAACTGGCAAAAAGGCGAAAAATACTTCATGCAGAAACTTTTTGATGGCGATTTAGCCGCTAATAATGGTGGTTGGCAGTGGAGTGCCTCTAGTGGCATGGATCCGAAACCTTTAAGAATTTTTAATCCCGCTAGTCAGACACAAAAATTCGATCCGGAAGGGGAATATATTCGTCAATGGTTGCCGGAATTAGCTTCCGTAGATACGGAATATTTAGTAACCGGGAAAATCCCCCGTTTAGAAAGACATCGTTGTGGTTATCCTGAGCCAATTGTCGATCATAATCAACAACAAAAAGAGTTCAAACGACTCTATAGTAATCAGAAGCCAAAACGGTAAAATTGGCTACTTTTGACCGGCTTTAATCTGGTTCCAAACATCCTCTAAACTTAGATATAACACAGGCACAACAATTAAACTCAACAGGGAAGAAGTGACTAAACCTCCCACAATTACCATCGCCATGGGTTGCCGCAATTCCGCACCGGTACCCAATCCCAAAGCGAGCGGAATCATACCTAAAATTGTCGAACAAGTGGTCATTAAAATCGGTCTTAACCTAATCATTCCCGTTTCTAAAACCGCTTCCTCCCGACTCCAACCCTGTTGACGCAATTGGTTAGTATAGTCCAGCAATAACACAGCGTTTTTATCCAGTAATCCCAAGAGGAAGATAAACCCGATCAAAGAAATCATACTAAACTCACTACCCGTTACCAATAACCCCAACATTGCCCCCACAATCGCTAAAGGTAAACATAAAGCGATGACGATAGTTTCTAGCAGTCTTCTGAATAATAACCATAAAACTCCTAACATTAAAATTGTCGCCAGGATTAAAGTGCGACCAAAACTGCCCAAAACATCGCTACTTTGAGAAGAAGTACCCCAACGCTGTAAAGTTATCCCTTCCGGTAAAGGAATCCCTTCAATTTTAATGGCCGCATCTTCTAAGCCTAAATCCGGACTGAGATTAGCACTGAGAAAAATCGCCTGTTGACCATTTAAACGCTCGATCGCCAAAAAATCCCCCCGCTCATTTAATCTAGATGATAGGGAAATATCCTTTAAACCGGCGATTTTAGCGGACTCAACCCGCAATTTCTCGGCACTATCGCGCAATAGTGGCAAATTATCGCTTTTAATCGCAATTTGGATCGGCTTTTCCGCTTCCGTCTGCACAAAAGGAATGTCCTCGACACTGACATTCACCCCTCTAATTGGCGGTAAAATTTGCCGAATCCGTTGCTGCACCGCACTGGTGTGAGATTGCCGATCGCCCTTCAGTTTAACGTGAATTTTGCCACGATTCGGCTCACCCCGTAAACCGGCGATCATAAAAGTCGATTCCACTTCCCCATCCTGCAAAATCGGCGCTTCTAATTTGCTGCCATCGCGGATAGTGCGACGCAAAAGAAAACTTTCGGGAGAACTCGCTAACTGAGAAATCCAAGCGAAACTATCGCTAGAACTCTTAGCCGTCGGTTTATTAGGACTAATTTGCCTTATTTTCGGCAAAGGAGACGTATAAACTAGATTAAACTCGCCGCGATCGAGTCGGGGAATAAATCCCTTAGAAATAAAAGGAATCAAGGCAATACCCGCAAAAAAGGTAATTAGGGCAATAGCAATGACCAGCAAACGATGACGCAATGACCAGTTTAAGAGCCGTCGATAGGTGTTCTCAACTGGTCGCTTTTGTTTCGTCATTTTTGCCCGCACCTGCGGTTTCAGCCAATATAATGCCAAAACTGGCGATAAAGTTCGGGCGATCAACAGGGAAAAAATCACCGCAGCCGAGACGGTTAAACCGAAGGGTTGGAAAAACTGCCCCACCGCACCCCCCATAAAAGCCACGGGTATAAACACGGCAACAATGGTTAAAGTGGAGGCGGTGACAGCTAATCCGATCTCCCTTGTCCCCTTGAGTGCCGCATTTTTCGGGGTTTCCCCCGCATCGATTAAACGGGAAATATTTTCTACATCCACGATCGCATCATCCACGACAATGCCGATCACCAAAGCGAGAGCCAGCAGCGTCAGGGTTTCCAGATTAAACCCATAGATTGCCATGATAATGAAAGTCCCCAAAAGAGATAGGGGGATAACCAGAGCAGAAATGATTGTAGCGGCGAAACTGCCTAAAAATATCAATATAACCAGCACCGACAGCAAAACTGCCAAAAGTAAATCATCGATCGTGCCTTGTAGGGCAGCGCGAATATATTCCGCTTGGGTTTCAGCTAAAATTATCTTGACATCGGGCAGTTTTTGTGCTATGTCTTTAACCCGTTTTTCTGCCTGAGCGACCAGATCGAGACTATTAGCGGCACCTTTTTTGATTACCTGCACAGCGATCGCTTCTTGACCATTAAAGCGCACCAGTGTGGGTAATGGTCGGGTTAAGCTTTTATGGGGATTATCTTCCCTAACTGTACCTTGACCGAGTAAATTAACTTTAGCCGTATCAGGGAGAGCTTTTAAGGGCGGAATTAAATTATCTTGGGCGATTTGGCTTAATTCTTCTAGGGTTTTCTGCTCACTCACCAGCGCATAGGTGACTGTTGCCGACTCATTTAAATCAACGGGGATAACTTCTGTGGTAGCTTGAGGGGGTAAAGGGACTTGCGAGATAGCCTGTTTAACTGCTGCGGTGGCCTTGTCTAAATTTGTGCCAATTTTAAAGAAAATGCTGATTATTGACTGTCCGGAGGAAGTAGTCGAGGAAATATCACGACAACCGGGGAGAGAGAAAAGGGGCTTTTCTAGGGGTTTAGTTAATTGCTGTTCCGTGGTGATAGCAGTAGCTAAATCCGCTTGAGCGTTAATTATTACGACTGGAAAGCTGATATCGGGGAAAAGAGCGTATTTTAGGGAACTAAAAGCCAAAATTCCCGCCACGGCCACCGCTAACCAGAAACCAATGGTTAACCTCGGGGCATTAATCGCTATTCGAGAGATATTCAGACGTTCTCGCCACGATTCTTTCATCTTTGTTGAATAAGTGGGGTGTCGGGTGTGGGGTGTCGGGTGTGGGGTATGGGGTGTAGGGTAGCAATTCTCATTTTAAGGTTTCATGACATTAAAACCCTTGCACCTAGAGGGGTTAATAATTCTTAACGAATCTCTAGATCGCTGAAACAACGCAAAATCGTTTCAAAATGAGAATAGCTGGGTGTAGGGTGTGGGGTGTGGGGTGTGGGGTGTGGGGTGTGGGGTGTAGGGTGTGGGGAGTTTTCTCAGTGAACTGATAACTGATAACTGATAACTGATAACTGATAACTGATAACTGATAACTGATAACTGATAACTGATAACTGACTCCTAACCCAATGGTAGATGTTGGATTTTTGCAGGAGTTCTATTTTCTGACAAAGATAAGCAAAAATTATTTATTGACTGCAAAAACTTGAGAAT
>NZ_JADBVE010000172.1:0-25914 GCF_020245285.1 Microcystis sp. M31BS1 | reverse complement strand
TCCCATTGCTTTTTGTTGGGTTTCCTTACGTCAACCCAACCTACAGTAATTGTTATGATTACTATAGTCCGTAGCTTGGGTTGAGCGAATCAACAGGTTAAAGAAAACCTCTCAATTCTAGGGGAGAGCGAAACCCAACACGGTCGCTTCCTTTTTTGCCATCTTGAGGAAATTTGACTAACTAATAGAGTTCAACCTATTAATTTTATCTTAACGGACAACAATTATAAATTTTTATTTTGATAATAAATCGGGTCAATTTTTATTTTTGGTGAGCACCCTATAGCTGACGACATAATTCTTTTATACTAAACTTTGAGGTTCGCAATAGGGGTTAATTCATCATTTATTTCAAAATGAGAATTGCTGCTGGAAAACACCAAGATTTTTCTAGAGGTCTAACGGCTATGCGCTTTATCCAGCGAGCCTTTTAGTCGCTCTGTCACCCCTTGAAGTGTAAAATATTTCCCCATCAAAACTCACCGTTCGCTCATTTCTCGAACCGAAAATTTGATAAGTTGTCTCAAATGCAGTTTAGCAAACCCATTGAGCGTTCTACTGGAATATTTATTAGTACAAAAAGACCATTTTGAGGTTAAGGAATTGATGAGGGTTTGAGCGAGCCAATTGGCGATCGCACTCTTGAACCTATTCTGCTCACCTTATTCGCTAAAAAGCATATAGGATAAAGGTAACAGTAATTTTAAAACCCTTCCCCTAAAAAATTAAGCGAACAATGAGTCAAAATAATTGCCAAAAAAATCTTTAAATTTGTTTCCCACTTGCATCAGCGATCGGTTATCAGATCTAAGTTTTCAGTTCACTGATGACTGTTGACTGATCACTGAAAAAAGCTGGCCAGATCGGGAAAAAACTCCGTTAGAATACGGAAAGCCGTTTACAAAACGATACAAACTCATGACCGTTGCTTACCCTCGTAAATTCAAGAAGACGATGAGCGCTCGCGACATCATGAAGCGTGTCATTAGCGATCGCGAAATTCATCTTGTCACCCTCAACCGTTACCGCTACAACGAACAACGTAGCTGTAAAGACCTGACCGAACTGATCGAAACCTTAGACGGACAACCAAAAGAACTGATCCAGGACCTTTCCCACCACGTCGCCGATGAGGCGCGTCATGCTTACTGGTTAACCGATTTATTGATCGAATTGGGGGCTGATGTGGGGAAACCGCCGGGGTTGTCCTATATCGACGAATTTGAACGTCTTCTCGATCAAGACCAATTCCAAGGCGAAGAACAAAGGGAAGATGGACTGATTGCAGCCCTAGCGGCAATTAACGTCACGGAAAAACGGGGATGCGAATACTTTGCCGCCCATATCTATGCCCTCAAGGAAGGGGAACAAACCCCAGAAAATCTGAAAATTCGGGAAACGATCGCCAAAATTTTTCCTGAAGAAGCGGGCCATGTGCGTTGGGGCAATCGTTGGTTAGCCAAAATTGCCCAAAAAAGCCCCGAACATCGGCAAAAAGTCGAAAAAGCGAAGGCCAAATACTCAGCGATCGAACAGGCCGCCTATGAATCGGGTATGGATATCACCCTGGGGGCAGAATTGCGCCGCGTCGGTCATTTAATGGAAATCGCCGCCACTATGCCGCTTTGGGAACGTCCTCAATATCTGATGGAACGTTTACCCCAATCCCTTCTCGACCCGAAATTACAATTATTCCGGGTAGAAGCGGCTCAAAAAGCCTGGAATCGTGATCCACAAATGTTTATGGAACGCTTTTTACCGATGTTTTTTAATGCGGACGGCAATATCGGCAAAAAAGAGAAAGTCAACTAATTTAACCTTGATTTTCAGGGGCAATCGTTCAGCGATCGCCGAAGAAATGTTCATCGAGGATCGAGAAAATCGGCTATTGTTTTAAATAGGGGTGAGTTCTCGGCTTTGGGGCCAGAGAAACACCACTTTTTTACTGTTTATTTTGGCTTTTCTCTTTTGGATTATGCGTCTTTTAGCTGCCTTTGATCGCTATCCCGATAGTGTATCTTTAACCCTAGAACCAGTAGCCACCGACTCGCAAAAATTTGATTTATATTTAACTTTACACCTACAAGCTCAAATTCAATCTCTCCTCGGCGGGGAAATTAAATGGGGACTGAAAGGAGGAAAATTAGATTTTGTTTTAGTTAATTGTCACCTAACACCAAATCCTCTTTCTAGTCAAGAGTTATACATAAATCGTATTAATAATTATCAATGGCGGTTATCGTTCAAAAGTGTTCAGTCAATATTTACAGGAGCGCTCGAAAGGATTAACCTAGGAACCGTCAGTGTCGAGGAAGAACCTTATCATCTAACTGTGCAATTTTCGCTGACAGCTGCCGATATCTGTATCACGGAAACATCGGGATTATGGAAACACGATCTAAGTCCCAATAAACATAGTATTTTAGAGCGAAAGTTAGCATTTTTCCTGATGGAAAATCAATTTGATGCTTTTTTGAGTCGTATTTCTTTGGGTTCATCGCAGGTGGAATTAGATAATGTTCTAGTGGAACCGAAACCAGCAGCATCAGAAAATTTAGAGAAATTGCAGACACAAATCGAGGGAATTTATGCTGCTGTTAGTGATGATTTTCTGGAATTAGCCCAATTAGCTGAACTTAATCCCCTAACGGATTTTACTGGGGCAAATCTCCTAGCAGCGGAATTAAGTGGTATATCTTTAGGCATGGCCAATCTCTATCAAGCAAATCTGCGGGGGGCAAATTTAACCGATGCTGATTTAAGTGAAATTAACGGCAGTCATGCTAGTTTTAAGGGAGCAGATTTAAGCGGAGCCTTATTAGCTAATGCCGATTTAAGTTATGCTGATTTTTACCGTTCTAGTTTGGCTTTAGCTAATTTAATTGGCTCCAATTTAGCAGGAGCTAATTTGGTTGAAGTCAACATCACTCAAGCGAATTTGAGTGGGGCAAAAGTGCAGGGGGCAAAGTTTGCCGATAACGTGGGGATGACCGAGGAATTGCGGGAAAATTTACGCTTGCGCGGAGCTTTCTGCGATTAATCAACTATTCAGCCTCTAAATGACACCAAATACCCTCACCCCTCCCCGAAAATGAAGATTAGAGATTTTCCTCGGTATCTATGCCTAATTCCCGCAGTTTAGCTGCTAATTTCGCCGCTTTTTGCTTTTCTTGCTGTACTTGGTTTTCTGCCTCTACAGCCCGATTTTCTGCCTCTAAAACCCGGTTTTCTGCCTCTAAAACCTGATTTTCTGCCTGTTGTGCCGCTTCTGCGGGAGTGGGTACTAATTCCCCTTCGGGGGTAAAATAGCGCAATTTATTGGCGGATAAACCCAAATATAAGCCTAATTGTTGACTCCAGAGCCATCCCTGGGGATTGGGGGCAATCGGTTGATATTGACCGCTAATTAGGGTAAATCCTTGAAATTCTCGGCTTTCTGGGTCAAACCAAAAATAATCGGGAGTGCGAAATATATCTTGATAAATTTGTTTTTTCTCCTCTCGGTCAACTTTGGCGGTACTATCGGAGAGAATTTCGATAATTAAATTGGGATATTTGCCCTCTTCTCGCCAAACTACCCAACTTCTGCGGTTAGGATTGGGATTTGTCCCCAAAACGACGAAAAAATCAGGACCACGAAAGAATTCTGACTTTTTCTGGTTGGGACTGTAATAGATAGTTAAATTGCCAGTGGCAAAATAATCTTCTCGCTCGCGCCACCACCATTCTAAACACTGAATTAATAAAATAATTTGTTGTAGATGTAAGTTACTTTCCAAGGGTGGTTCATCACTCCAAAATTCGCCTTCTGGGAAGATTATCTCAGGGTTGACATGAGACTCGACTAGGGGTAAGCTTTGAGCGATAGTCATGGTTTATCCAACAGAGATAGGTCGATAACTTATTATAAATGATTGAAGGGATTTTTTGAGCAATTGTAGCAATAGCAATTGAGGTAGAATATTCCTGTGGGTAAATCGCCATTTTCTCCTTAAACAATACCGGAACGCAGGGCAATTACGGCCGCTTGTACTCGGTCGTCCACGGCCAATTTATTCATAATTCCCCGCACATGGGTTTTAATCGTATTGGTGCTTAAATAGAGCTTTTCGGCGATTTCAGCATTACTTTTGCCCTCGACAATTAACTTTAAAACCTCCATTTCTCGCTCCGATAAAAGTGCTAGATTGGGATTAGGTTGCACTGCCGGTGCTTTGAGATTATCCATGACTAAACGGGCAATTTGAGGGTCTAAATAGGTGGCCCCATCCTTAGCTGCTTCAATAGCGGACAAAAGGCGATCGAGACTGGCTCCCTTGATACAATAGGCATCAGCACCACTAGCCAGAGCTGCGATCACTTCCTGTTGGAGAGTGTGGGAAGTGAGCATGACCACATGAACATTAGCTAAACCCTCCTTAATCTGTTTAGTTGCCGCAATGCCATCAAGACGGGGTAAACCGATGTCCATGACCACTAAATCTGGCCGTAGGGATAGGGCTAATTGTACCCCCGCCAGACCATCACTCGCTTGACCGACAATCTCAAAATCTGGTTGTTCACCGAGCGCTTGTTCTAAACCTAACTGCATTAAAGGATCGTCTTCAACAATTAAAATCCGCATGATCTTTGATTCCTAAAAGGAAAATGTACGGTTTTCACCCATCTGCATGAAGCAGAACTACTCCTAGTTTAGGCAATCTGGAGAGAGATTAACAGTGATCAGCGATCAGTGACCAGCGATCAGTGACCAGTGACCAGTGACCAGTGACCAGTGACCAGTGACCAGTGAAAGATACTCAATTTATTGAAAATTGAAAACTTAAACCTAATAAGTACCTAAGCAAAATTAATTACACATTTCGATAAAGCTTTTGCCTCTTGCCTATTGCCTCTTGCCTGTCTTCACTAGGAAATTTATTTTGCATGACTACTTAACTTAAACCTAATAACTTAAAACTTAAAACTTAAAACTTAAAACTTAAACCTGATAACTGATAACTGATAACTGATAACTGATAACTGATAACTGATAACTGAAAATGCTACGGATTTCATCAGATCGCTCTAAAATTGTGCTTGTTGCCCTGGTTTATCTGGGTGTTGGTTGGCTAGGCTATCTCTGCTTAAATTTAGGGTCGCGACCTGCCCCAATTTGGATGAGTGCTGGTATTGGCTTAACTGCTGTTTTTTTAGGGGGAAAAAGGCTAGTTTTAGGCGTTTTTATCGGGGATTTGCTTCTTACCTTCCTTTTAGGGGCCAGTGGGCCTATAGCTCTATTTTCGGCACTCGGCAGCAGTTTATCGGCCCTGTTAGGGGCGCAATTCCTGCATTATCTGAGATTTTCCGCCACTTTACAGCGTATTCGCGATATCCTTTTACTGGTATTTTTGGCGGCCTTATTGGCCTCGGCAGTCAATGCCACCATCGATACTTTTGCCCGTAGTTGGCTAAATACTTGGGATTGGCGGCAATTTGGACAGTCTTGGGGCATTATCTGGCTCGGAGATAGTACGGGGATCTTAATGACCACGCCGCTGCTGTTGCGTTTTTGCTTCCAGCGTCACTCCCTGCGGGAAGCACGGCAACCCCAACGCCTTGGCGAGGCCTTACTTTGTCTGAGTTTGCTAACGGTGGTGACTTCCGTGGTTTTTGGTGGTCAACAGAATTTTCTTAACCCCGATTGGAGTATGGTGCAGTACCTCGAATATCTCCCTTTTCCCTTTGTGGTTTGGGCTGCTATGCGTTTTCAGACCTGGGGAGCGGTAATAGCCAATTTTTTAGTATCTATTTTAGCTTTGATGGGATTGGTCGGAGGAGTCAGCCCTTTTATCCTACAGGCCCCTGATTATACCAGAGGTGTCCTGATCTTACAAATCTTTTTAGTCATTGTCATGTCAACTTCTCTGTTTTTATCGGCGGCGATTACCGAAAGACAACAGATCGATCGAGCTTTAAATGAAACTTTAGAACGAGAACATTTGCTAACACAAGTGGCTTTAAAAGTCCATCAATCTTTAGATATAGATCAGGTTTTAAATACCATTGTTGAGGAAATCAGAAATTTTCTCGATGCCGATCAAGTCTATATCGGTCACTGTCAAGAGGGGGGTTGGGCCAAGGTAATCGCCGAGTCCCGTCGTCCCCAGATTCCCCCGCTCATGGGTTGGTTTCCCGAACCAGAATTACTGGAAGAATTAGGACAATTATTTTCTTTAGATAAGTTAATTATTGCTGATAATACCGCTAAGGTGCAAACGCTGCCCACTCTCAAGGGTTATTACGAATACCTGCAAGTTAAATCCTCTTTAGTTTTACCTCTAACGGTTAATAATCAACATTTAGGCGCTTTAGTAGTCCATCAATATTCCCATCCCCGTCATTGGCAAAAAAGCGAGGTCAAATTATTAGAACAGTTAGCCACCCAAGTTTGTATCGCTATCGGCCAAGCGCAGCTATATCAGAGGGTGCAAAGATTGAATAATAATTTAGAACGGGAAGTAGAAACAAGAACCCTAGAACTGCGGGAAAAAGTCTGGGAAATTCAGCGTTTATACGAAATGAAAACGGTTTTTTTACAGGCAGTATCCCACGATCTTCGCACCTCGATTATGGGATTAGTGATGTTATTAAAAAATTTCCAGTGTCGGCAAACAGAAAAAGTAACTATCTCGCGAGCAATGCTCGATCAGGTGGTGCGTAGTTGTGATAGACAATTAACTTTAATTAATGCTTTATCAGAAAATCATTTTGCTGAAGAACGGCCTTTAATCTTGCATCGTCAACCTCTATCTCTAAAAAAACAGGTGGAAATTTGGCTGAAAGATTGGCAAAAAGATTTTGATTTATATCAAGCTACGTTTATTAATCTTCTCCCCGATAACTTACCCGCTATTGATGCCGATCCTTGTCAGCTAAGAAGTGTTTTTGAACAATTATTAAATAATGCCTTAAAACATAATCCTTCACCGATTCAATTAGCTTTAGATGCTCGTGTTGACCAAGACATGATCTACTGCACTTTAAGCGATAATGGCATTGGCATGGATGAGGAACAATGTCAACATCTTTTCCATTTATATGTAAGAAATCTTCATAATCAACACCTAACGGGAATCGGTTTAGGTTCCTACCAATGTCGGCAAATAATCGAGGCTCACTCTGGGAGAATTGGTGTAAAAAGTACCCCACAGGTTGGCTCACAGTTTTGGTTTACCTTACCCCTTGCCCATCAAAATTCTAGATTAATTAAGCCGGAGTTAGTCAACAGTAATCAGTGATTTTTTAACAGGATCAAGATAATTATGTTTACTCGTCAATCTGGGGTTAGATTTGCTTTAGGTTTATTGATTATTTTCAATATTTTCTATTTTGTCCATCTCGCCTACTATAGCTATGTTTGGCACGATGAATCTTTGGTCTTACTGCATCTTTCTGGTAACAGACCCGAACAGTTAATTAACTATCTGTTCGATGGACAAATTAAATCTACAGAACAACTCTGGCAATTTCAAGGGGTTAATTCCGTGAAAGGTTTTCCTGATACCTTAGCCTCTCTTTATACTAGCTCGAATTACGATCTACCTCTCTATTACAGTTTCCTCTGGTTTTTGGCAAGATTATTGGGCAATTCTGATTTAGTCTTAAGAGGATTTTCGGTAATTATTTGGTTTGGTATTTTAGGGAGTTTTTACCATTTAGCTTTGACTTTATTTAAAAATAAAAACGCCGCTTTAATTGCCGCTACACTTATCTTCTTTTCCCCGCGTTTTACTGGTTATGCTCTGGGAATTTGGGAATACGGACTATATGTTTTATTTTCGATACTTTCTAGCTGGTTATTTCTCAAAGCTATTGATTCCTCGCAACCGAAAAAAGATTGGTTTTTCTATAGTTTATCCCTAATCGCTGGTTTATATACCCATGTTTTCTTTATCTTTGTTCTAGTAGTTCATAGCCTATATTTTCTGTTGCAGCTGAATTCTTTTAACTCTTTAACCAAAAAATACTATAGCATCAGCTTACTTGCTTCCCTAGGTATTTATTCAATTTGGTTAACCCGGATTTTTACCAGTCGATTTACTGTCTTTGGATGGTCAAAAGGCAGTTTACCCCTAGAGATCCTTTGGCAAAGATGGGTAAGAATGATCGCTCGTTTATTTTATAATTTTAGTTTAACCAATTCCACCATCACCCCTATTATTGAATACTGCCTAATTATCCTCGTCATCATCTCCTTTATTTATCTGGGCAAAAAAGCCGATAAAAAAGTTTTTACCCTGATTATTCTCCTGACAATTATCCCCTTTTTCTCTCTTTTAGCATGGGATCTAATCAGAGGATTTCGCTACACAGCTGTGGGCAGATTTTACTTACCAAGTTTTCTCGGTATGCTGCTGGCAGTTACCTTTTTACTAAGCAACGGATTACAGCAGCGCCAAGGCTGGGCAAAAATTCTCTTAATATTATTGCTAGTTTTCGGATTAATTGCCAAAATTCCCTATCCACCGCCAGCAACTAGATATGTGGGCTATGGTAGCAATATTCCCAACGCTTATACAATGATTAATCGCAGTCAAAAACCTCTAATTATTTCAGAACATTGGTTAGATACCTTGCCCCTTATTCATACCACTGATGCTAAGACAAAGTATTTATTTATTCAGTCGGATCTTAGAGTTTCCATCCCCTCCTTAAAAAATCAATTTACTGATATTTATCTCCTCAATCCTTCCCCCAGTCTCAGACAATATTTAGATAACCAGTCTGTACAATTATCTCCTACGGAAAATCAAGCCTTTTGGCGAATTGATTAAAAAGCCATTAACCGCTCTTGCCAAAACAGACCACAACCTGATAAACTGAATAAACCAAGACTTCAGGGAATAGAATTGGGCAGTTCACCCCTAAGAGGGATTGACTTTTACAGAGTTTTATGCTTGCTCAACTGGAGAGTCCCCGAAATCTGGTGATGAAGAGTTTTAGCCTCTTGGCTACCGGACTGACTAAGCAGACCTAACAAATTCAACTGTATGATACCGAGTCAAGACATCGGCGAGGCAGTAGATTCAGTCAGAAAAACTGACGCACAAGACTTCTCTAATTTAATGCCTAGACCTGGCTGGCAACAAGTGGCGGGTTTAGGTAGAGACTGTTTTTGGTATTGAACCCCGATTCTTTTCGTTCTTTACCGGTTTTAGTGATTGCCAATAGGGATTTTAAGCCCGTAATTGGTTGAAAATTTCTATTTATTCGCAAAAATTCCCAGTCGCTCCCTGTACTAATCCTAGAGATCGACTTCATGATCAGTAATTTTCCCCAACCAATTCTCTGGAAATCACCTTCCAGAACAATTTAGTTATTTTATGAGTAGCAATGCCTTAACCAATCGTGAACATCTAATCGAACTGTATAATCGAGGTGAACGCAACTTTGCGGAAGTCAGACTTAGCGGAGTTAATTTAAAGAGACAGTGTTTAAACCAGATTAACCTCAGTCATAGTTACTTAAAACGAGCCAATTTAGCCGAAGCTAGTTTAATTAACGCTAATTTCAAGGACGCTTCCCTCGAAGAAGTTAATTTAAGCAAAGCTTGTCTTATCGATGCTAACCTGACTAAAGCCGACCTTTCCGGGGCAAATTTGCACCAAAGTCAACTAAGCGGCGCAATTTTGAGTAATACTGTTCTGAAAAAGGCTGATTTAAGTTCTGCCTGTTTAATTCACAGTAGCTTACTTTTTGCTCAACTGTTCAAAGCGAATCTCGAAGCCGCTAATCTCACCTCAGCCACTTTAACCCATGCCATGGCGGGGAAAGCTAACCTAAAACGGGCTATTCTCACTCGTGCTATTCTTAGCTCTGCCAATCTTAGCTATGCTAACTTAAAAGAGGCTAACCTAATTCGAGCCTATCTCTATCAAGCTAATCTGGAAAACTGCCATCTTCAATACGCCGACCTCAGCTATGCCGATTTGCGCGGGGCGGATTTACGGGGGGCGGATTTACGTTATGCTAACCTCGAAGGTGCTAATCTGACGGGAGCTAACCTCAATTGTAGCGATTTTGAGGGAGCTAACTTAACTGGAGCCGATTTAAGTAAAACTGACGCTAATAAAGCCAATTTTCGCCAGGCTAACCTAACCGGTTGTAATCTGCTCGGTGCTAATTTAGCCTCCGCTAACCTTTCTGGTGCTAATCTACACCAAGCGGGATTACTCTTGAGTTATTTAGTGGGAAGCAATCTTAAACGAGCTAATCTCAAACAAGCTAACTTAATTGGGGCGATTTTAACCGAAAATAATCTTCTTTCTGCTTCCCTCGAAGAAACTATTCTTCCTAACGGTAGTCGCGGTAATCTCCTTTCCTAATATTCCTAGAAAAACCTGGTTGTAGAGACTTTTCTGCCGAGGTTTCTAAACCGTGGGGAGTGGGGAGACCACTTCGTGCGCGTTGCGGGGGGAAGATGGGAGAATAACTAGGGTCTGCTGAAAAAGTTTTTGCCGCAAACCCTATGATAGTTTCCTAAAAAAATACCTAACCAAATTTTTGGCTAGGTATCCATCAATTTACTTCCTTTGTCGAAAATGTTGCTAGATAATTTAACCAACACCAATTAATGAACCCCGGAATATAACATCGTCGCTACCCTTGGATATATCGGCTAATTGACTGATATTTTCTAACTCAATTGCAGGAACAGTTCGTTTAATTAAACCAGTTAAAACTTTACCCGGACCCACTTCGATCGCTTTTTCCGCACCCACATCTGGCAATTTTAACATAATTTCTCGCCAGCGAACCGAGCTAGTCATCTGCCAGATCAGATATTTTTTTAATTCTTCCCCGTCCTGGGTAGGATTGCTCGGATCGACATTAGAAATCACAGGAACTTTTGCAGCCCGAAAATTAACTAATTCTAAAATTTGCTGAAATTGAATGGCAGCATTTTCCATCAAGGGAGAGTGAAAAGCGCCGGATACTTTTAACTGCATAACCCGCTTAACTTTCACTTGACCTAATACCAAATCCACCGCTTCAGGAGTCCCAGAAATTACCACTTGTTCAGCACTATTATCATTAGCAATAACTACATTTTCCGTCTGATTAATCACTGTCTCTAGACTGGTGCGATCAAATTTCATTAAGGCGGCCATTTTACCACCTTCGGCCGCATCCATCAAACGGGAACGGTTTTGAACTAGATTTAATCCTGTCTCAAAATTAAACACCCTGGCCGCATACAAAGCGGAATATTCACCGAGACTATGACCAGCGACTAGATCGGGAAAATGACCTTTTTCTTGCAACAAATCCGCTAAAATACTCTCCACCACAAATAAACAAGGTTGAGTATAAAGAGTACGAGATAGGGTTTCTTCATCCCCTTGACATTTTTCCAGGACTGACCAACCGAGGATTTTTGATGCTATTTTTAATCTCTCTTGGCCAAGCGCACTTTCCGCTAAATCTCCAATCATTCCTAACGCTTGCGATCCTTGTCCCGGGAATATCCACGCTGTTTTCATAAGTTCTTAAAATAGATAGATAGATGTGTTTGGGTCAGTTATCAGTTATCAGTTATCAGTTATCAGTTATCAGTTATCAGTTATCAGTTATCAGTTATCAGTTATCAGATGTGAGTTTTTAGTTTACTGTTTACTGTTTACTGTTCACTGGTTACTGGTTACTGTTTACTGATCACTGAATTAATCTCCCCAACGGAAGATAATCCCACCCCAAGTTAAACCGGCACCAAAGCCAGAAGAAGCAATAATATCACCTTTTTTGACCTTACCACTCCTGACAGCTTCATCGAGGGCTAGAGGAATCGAGGCAGCGGAAGTGTTGCCATACTCGCTGAGATTGCTGATCACTTTTTCGGGAGGCAGTTTCAGGCGCTCGCTCACCGCGTCTATAATTCTTTGATTAGCTTGGTGCAGAACTAACCAATCGATGTCACTGGTGGTTAAATTAGCCCGATAGAGAGCTTTTTCGATGACCTCTGGCACTTTCGCCACGGCAAAACGATAGACTTCCCGTCCGTTCATCGTTAGAGGCTTATAGGTCCCTTTTTGAACCCTTACCCCCTCTTTAAGGGGCAATTCTTCCCCCTGATAGGCGAGATTGAGAGAACCATTCTGGCTGCCGTCGCTATGGAGTTCAAAACCGAGAATGTTATCTTTTGTATCATTTGCTTGACAAAGAACCGCCCCTGCCCCATCACCAAAGAGGACACAGGTAGCGCGATCGTTCCAATCCACCCAACGGGAGAGAACATCGGCCCCGATAACCAAGACATTGCGGTAAGTACCAGTACGGATAAACTGGGTGGCGGTGACTAATGCCACCAGAAAACCCGAACAGGCGGCGGTGAGATCAAAAGCGATCGCCCGATTGGCCCCGATCTGACTTTGAACTTGGGCGGCACTACCGAACAGATCATCGGGGGTAGAAGTAGCCAAGAGAATCAGATCGATGTCCCTAGGCGACACCTGAGCCATTTCTAGAGCCTTAATCGCCGCTTGGGCTGCTAATTGGCTCAAAGACACCGATTGATCCGCTAAATGGCGTTGACCGATGCCGGTACGACTTTTAATCCATTCATCGGAAGTCTCGACAATTTGGCTGAGTTCTTCATTACTAAGAAATTGCCCTGGTGTGGCCGATCCACAACCAGTAATGACGACTGCTGCCCCGAATCCGTTCAAAATATTCCCCCTTTTTCAGTTATCAGTTATCAGTTATCAGTTATCAGTTATCAGTTATCAGTGGGAAGTGGGTCAGTTATCAGTGGGAAGTGGGTCAGTTATCAGTGGGAAGTGGGTCAGTTATCAGTGGGAAGAATAAATAAAAATAGTCTCCTGTCTCGGAGTCTCCCGACCGCTTCAAGATGGTTCACAGCTTAATCTTCACTGTTCACCGACAACTTTTTTAATTGATGATGGTGGTCATTGTAGGCTTGAATGCGCTCAGAAACGCGATTATCGACGGCATTTTTCGCCTGTCGGATGGCGTTAAAAATCGAAGGCGCTTGGGAACTGCCGTGACTGATCACACAGACCCCATCGACTCCAAATAACAGCGCACCGCCGTGTTCCGCGTGATCCATGCGTTGTTTAATCTGTTTAAGATTGGGTTTAATTAAAGCCGTCCCGACTTTACCCTGTATCCCCCTAGGTAATTCCTCTTTGAGAATTTGTAGGATAACTCCTCCCACCGCTTCGGCAAATTTTAACAGGACATTACCGACAAAACCATCGCAGACAATCACATCAAATTGTCCCGATAGCACATCCCGGCCCTCAGCATTGCCGATAAAGGGAATTTGCTGGTTATTTTCCAATAATTCGTAGGTTTTTAGGGCGAGATCGTTACCTTTGCTAGGTTCTTCACCGATATTGAGTAAACCGACTTTCGGATCTTCAACCCCCATAACGTATTTACTGTAAATTGTTCCCATTAGGGCAAACTGCTCTAAATATTTGGGTTTACAGTCCACATTCGCCCCGACATCGAGGATAATCACCGATTTACCCGCCAACATCGTCGGCAGCACTGCACCGATCGCCGGGCGATCGATTCCTTTTAAACGACCTAAACGCAGTAACGCCGCCGCCATGGCTGCCCCG
The DNA here is from genome assembly GCF_020245285.1 of Microcystis sp. M31BS1. Taxonomy (NCBI): domain Bacteria; kingdom Bacillati; phylum Cyanobacteriota; class Cyanophyceae; order Chroococcales; family Microcystaceae; genus Microcystis; species Microcystis sp. M31BS1. The sequence goes on along the minus strand of NZ_JADBVE010000172.1, from coordinate 12,286 downwards.
GAGTGACCGGCGGCCACCACCGCATCGGCGCGATTTTGTTTGACTAAATCCATGGCCACATTAATCGAGGCCGCTGGTTTGCGACGGATAGCGGTGATCGGCTCTTCGTCCATGGCCACCACTTCCTCCGCGTGGACGATCGTGAGATTCTTGGGACGGGGATGATGCTGGAAATAAGCCTCAATCCGTTCAGAATCGCCGACTAATAATACTTCTACATCTAATTCTTCGGAAGCTCGCATCGATCCCGCGATAATCTCGTTGGGAGCGTAGTCACCTCCCATCGCATCTACCGCGATTCTTGCCCGATTTAATGCCGTTTCTGCCATTGAGTCAGTGGGATAGAAATCTTTAATAAGTTGAGCGGCAGCTCTTGACAAAAGCTGGCCGATCGAGGATTAGTGTTTTCTGATCGAGCAATTGTTAAAAATTACCAATCATTTCTATACAATAAGGCATCATTGCGATTAAGGAAAAGATGTTCTCAGTTTTTAATTTGGCAGTTTTCGGCTTTCTCTTGGGTTGGCTGGGGGGGCAATCCCAACCGATCGCCAATATTCCCCTAATTTCTTGGCAAAATCAGCCTATTTTTGACCTTCCCACCGCTCCCGATCCCCGGGTGGCGGCGATCGTGGCCGATTATCTGCAAGAGTTGACGAAAAAAGGTTTAAACTCTAGTCAACAACGGGTGTTAATTGAGACGGAATGGGCTTATTTAGCTGATCATCAGGGTAATCTGCCCGCTTCGGGGGCTTCTTTAACTAAAATCGCCACTACTCTCGCCGCCGTGGAAACCTGGCCCCTCGATCATCGTTTTGCTACTCGTTTTTACAGCACGGGAGAGGTAAAAAACGGGGTGTTAGAGGGAGATTTAATTATTGAAGGGGAAGGGGATCCGCTTTTTGTCTGGGAAGAAGCGATCGCAGTGGGCAATGGCCTCGATCAATTAGGCATCCGTCAGGTCAAAGGCGATCTGATCATTACCGGTCAATTCGCCATGAATTTTCAAACCGATCCCCTCAAAGCGGGAGAATTGCTGAAAATTGGGCTTAATCAATCGAAATGGTCAAAAGAAACCCAAAAAGCTTTTCAGAGCCTTCCTAGCGGCACAAAAGCCCCACAGGTGAAGATTTTGGGCATGGTTCGAGCCAGTCAAATTCGCCCCGAAAATGCCCGATTATTGTTGCGTCATCAGTCCTTGACTTTAACGGAACTGTTGCGTCAGATGAATATTTATAGTAATAACGTCATGTCAGAAATGTTAGCCGAACTGCTCGGTGGTCCGGCGGCAGTGGACGCAATTAATACTAAAATTACTGGGGTAGGAGCGGAGGAAATTCAATTAATTAATGGTTCGGGATTGGGGGTAGAAAATCGCTTGTCTCCCCGGGCAGTTATTGAGATTCTTCAAGCATTGGATCGCAAATTAGCCAATCAACCGATCAAAGTCGCCGATTTATTTCCGGTGGGGGGACGCGACACCAAAGGAACTATGCAGTGGCGGGCCATTCCTAAAGGAGTGATGATTAAAACTGGAACTTTAGCCCAAGTTAGTGCCTTAGCTGGAGAAATTCCCACCCAAGAAAGGGGTAAAGTTTGGTTTGTGATTATGAATGCTGGTAGTAGCAATATCGAGGGATTCAGAAATCAGCAGGATCGGGTGTTACAAGCTTTAGATCAACACTGGCAAATTCTCCCAGAAGCGACTAAAGGATCGATTCCTGCAAGGGCCTTTCTAGGTGATCCCAGTCGAATAAGTCAAGGTTTCTAAGGGATTGATATCAACTTGACAATCAAATTTAGTTGGGTGGTGAGGAAATTTAGGAAGGTTTTATATTCGCTTTTGTCGATAAACTGACTACTTTTCTGCCATTTTCTCCTTGTCTTTGCTGCCAATCGGTAAACATCGCATCTCAATCATAGTGACAAAATTTTGCCAGTTTTTCCTGAAATTGATTAAAGGATGTGTGGTTAAACGAGGTGCATCTCACATTTGCAGAAATACCGACAATCAGCAATTATCAGTCACTCTTAAAATAATGGCTCTTCTCGACTTTGTGTGATAATTTTGGCTTATGGAATCCTGAAGTGCTTATTGGGCAAAACTTTTAGGACTATTTTGCGGAATAAACTATCAGTATAGACCTAGTTTCCACACAGAAACCAGAAGAGCCAAATAATTACAAATGTATCAGCAGCTGCGTGTAAGCATCCCACCAAAAAACTAATGCGCTCCGGGGTTTGGGGGCGGCGCCACGCCCCCAACGGGGGGTTTGGGGGGTAGAACCCCCCAAAGGCTTGGATTGAGTGGTAAAATCGGAAGTGATCACCAATTTTAGAAGATAGTTTCCCTTTAAAAATCCCAACTCAGTAGATTTACAAAAATGAGATGTACCCGGTTAAACGCATCCAGAAATTTTTAGGGATAAAAACACATTTGCGGTAAACCAAGGGATTCTTCCCAACCCATCATGAGATTGAGACATTGTACCGCTTGTCCCGATTGTCCCTTAACTAAATTATCGATCGCTGACATCACTATCACTCGATCGGTTCTCGGATCCACTTCAATACCGAGATAACATAAATTAGTACCACAGGCCCATTTAGTTTGTGGATAGACTCCCCCCGGTAAGATTTTGACAAAGGGAGAAGTGCGATAAAAAGCATTGTAGATAGTGATTAAATCATCCCGCACCAGATTGGGATCCCGCAAAGTTGCATAGACTGTGGACAGGATACCCCGAACCATGGGCATTAAATGGGGGGTGAACTGGACGCGCACCTCATGACCGGCTAAATCGCTGCAAATCTGCTCAATTTCGGGAGTATGACGGTGTTTTCCCGCTACATTATAGGCCCCAATCGAACTGTCTGCTTCTGCCAATAACATATTAATCTTAGCTTGTCTTCCCCCTCCCGAAGTTCCCGATTTGGCATCAATAATCGTGGTTTCCGGGAGAATTAAACCCTGTTTTAACAGGGGAGAAATCGCCATTAAACTAGCAGTAGGATAACATCCGGGGCAACCGATCAAAGAGGCATTTTTAATCTCTTCCCGATAAAGTTCCGGCAAACCGTACACAGCCGTAGATGCGATCGCTTGATCCTGACGTTCCTTGCCATACCATTTACTATAGGTTTCTAGGCTAGTAAAACGATAATCTGCCGACAGATCCAAAACTTTACACCCTTTAGCGAGCAAAGGAGGGGCTAAATCACAGGCTAAACCATTGGGTAAACCCAAGAAAACCACTTGACAACGGGAGGCAATTATCTCTAAATCGATCGCCTCCACATTAAGATTAATGCTATGACCGAGATGGGGATATAAATCACTGTAGGGTTTTCCGGCGCTACTATCGCCCCCCAGATAGGCTAATTCTACGAAGGGATGTTCTTTGAGCAAACGTACCAACTGTACGCCACCATATCCGGAAGCGCCGACAATACCCACTGAAACCTTCTGTTCTTGCGTCATTTCCCTTATTCCTAAAAATTCTTATCGTTAATATAACGCTTTAGTATGGCTGAATTTTAGCCTAACCGGCAGGATTTAAATCAAAAAACTTCCTTTAAAAACCTAGTATCTCGGCCGGGTTGTCCATAAACCGTCAATTTCTTTTGATCAATAGGCAGTTATCTTAATGATGAGGTACAAGGTTTTCCTTTTATGATGCCAAATTAAGTTAAACTTCATCCTTAGGAGAAAGGCTGTAATTCAATCCCCCATATTTAAAATTTTGAGCGCACCGTAAATTCATAATCTCCTCCCGGTTCTAATTGATAATCGTAGCGTTCTAAAAACCGATTCAAGGGTTCAAAAATCAAAGCCCTACCTAGGGAAGGTTGTACTAATAACTTGCCTTGAAGAAAATGCCACTGAAAACGCCATTGATATTGTTCCGTCCGCACTTCTCCCTCTAATTTCCCCGTTTGCCAAGATTGCTTAATTATCCGCACATAAGCCGTGCTTTCTGGTCGATTGCCGCCACTCACCTGAACCCTACCTATAGATTAAATATCAAACATTAAGATAGCGAATTAATCCTTGTTTGTCATTACTTGAGCTAATTTTCTCGACGCTATTCCGGGGAAGTGACCTCATTAACCTTAGAAACCAAGACATTTAATTGAAAAGGTCGCCCCATTTCCTTGGTAATGAATTCTTGCAACAATTCTACCTGTCTGGGGGTAATGCTTTCGGCGGTTCTTACGACTAATCTCACCTGGGGAGGTTGATTGAGCCAATTAATCGAAGACTCCAATAATTCTGTCCGTTGAAAAGTAACTGTTCGTTGTAATAAAGCTTTTTTGATCAGCCTTTCTAAGCGAGCTTGATTAGCCAGAGTTGCAAAACTTATTCCTAAGGGAATTAGCAGCACTGCTGTCAGGATAGAAGTCAAAATTAGAGCGTTACGCGCCCGATGAAAACTAGAATAACCTGCCAGTAAAAAGACCAACAAACAGGCGAGAGCAATGCCTAATAAATTGGTAATATATAACAGAGTGGCTCCCAAACTTAGGATCCAATTGCCTTGGGATAATCCTAAACCAATCGTGCAAACTGGCGGCATTAAAGCCACGGCAATCGCTGTTCCCGCTAAAGTACCTGAAATTTTCGGTTCTATTTTGGCATAACCACTGATTGCTCCCGCGGTAACTGCCACTCCTAAATCTAAAAGATTCGGTTGAGAACGGGCTTGAATTTCACTACCAAATTCAGAAATTCCGATCAATAATCCTAGAAACCAAGCTATCGCTAAAGCGATAATCGTACCGACTAAAATCGCCAATGCTGACTTACGAATTAATCGCCAACTGCCAATTAAACCACCAAAAGCCAGACTACGAATCGGCAACATCAAAGGGGCAATAATCATCGCTCCAATAATCACGGCTGCACTATTGGCAACTAAACCAAAGGTAGCGATCGCACAAGAACTAACAATCAAAGCTAGATAGGGAAAATCGAGGGACGCTTCTAACCATAAATCGCGCCACATGGCCCGCGATTGTTGCCAGGTCAAGGGTTTTCTTGAGAACCACGAGTAAGGCCGTTCTTTTCTGGTCATGGGACTTAGGAAGATTAACTTTTCTTTTACTTATAGCTTTTTTTGTCTAATCAATGTATATTTGTATCATTTTCTTTAACTAATCTTACCGTTTTTTTCTTCGCCTCGATCGATGAAACCTCATGACCAATTTGCTAAAAACTATCTGGAAGAATTATTATCGCCCCTAGGCCGGGTAGAAATTAGCAAAGAAATTACCGACGAAACCCGACAAATTGATCTATTTTTTTCGCCTCATCCAGATCGGCAGATAACTGTCGATAATCTAGGATTATTAGGTCAAATTGCCCTAAATAGCGCTCTCCTAGAACCCTATCGTAATTCTCCCACTCGTGCCGATGTGCGTAATTGTCTCTCGAAATTAACCGCCGTTTTTGCTGAACTACAGCGACAAGCCAAACGAGAAAATAGCCCCTACAATGAGGAAAATTTGCCCCGTTTATGGATTCTTGCTCCTCTGGTTAGTGAGACTATATTAAACGGTTTTGGGGCGGCCTTAGACCGGAATTGGCCCGAAGGGGTCTATTTCTTGCCTCCTTTACAGCGCACGGCTATTATTGTGATCAATCAACTTCCTGTTAATTTTCACACCCTCTGGTTAAGGTTATTGGGTAAGGGCAAAACTCAGAATCAAGCCGTGCGAGAGTTGCTAGAATTACCAATAGGGAACAACTACCGTCAAAATGTCATAGAACTATTACTTAGTTGGCGGGTGAGCGTGGAAATACAAAATATTTTAGAAGAAGAGGATCGAGAGGTGTTTATGACGTTATCGCAAACTTATCTGGAATGGAAAGAAGGAGTGAGACGACAAGCTAGAGAAGAAGCTCTTGAAGAAGGTCGTCAAGCTAGAGAAGAAGCTCTTGAAGAAGGTCGTCAAGCAGGTCTTCAAGCAGGTCTTCAAGCAGGTCTTCAAGAGGCGCGTCGGGGGATGATCGAAAATTTACTACAAGTGCGCTTTGGAAAGTTAGATGATTCTTTTAATCCCGTGATTGAGGGATTGTTATCCTTATCCCCCAGCGAATCTAGCCGTTTATTAATCGAATCCACCCGCGAGGAGCTATTTGAGCGTTTTCACGATATAACCCCCCAGTAGATGGGAGCGCCAGAGCAGTAACCAGTCAACAGTCAACAGTCAACAGTCAACAATGAAATATGATTGGCCGCTCACTGATGACTGGTTACTGATCACTGATCACTGAATTTACCGTTTAGCGGCAACAATGGCAAAAACGGTGGTATGGGGATCATCTTTTAAAGTCACCCCTTCCGGCATTTTTAAATCACCCACGAGCAGGGATTGCCCCACACCGATCCCCGACACATCAAATTCGATCACTTCTGGGATATTATCAGCAATACAGGAGACATTAACTTCGTTAACGAACTGTTCGATTAAACCGCCCTGTTTGGTTCCGATCGCTTCTCCAATGGCCTTAATGGGAACAACGATATCGAGCTTACCGTGGGCAGATACCGAGAAGAAACTGAGGTGATAGAGATTTCTTTTCCAGGGATGAGATTGTACCTCTTGGATCAAAGCTTTTCCCGTCCAGGGCATTTCGGGAACATTCACATCCACCAGGGTATTATTTACCGAAGCCTTTTTAAGCAGGGTTAAGGCCGCTTTTTCTCCCACCACCAGAGAAACCGATTCCGTGCCGTTGTGGCCATAGAGAACCGCCGGGATCAAACCCTGACGACGTAGGGCCCTGGGGTTAATATTCTCCGGTCTTTTTTGACATTCAACGCTAACTTGCATAGTTGACTAATCCTCTTTAGCAATGATTTAAAATTCGTGATTATCCCAAGGTGAGCCATTTTCGTCCAAAAGAGCGCGTTTTGGTCCGTGAATGGGGTCTTCAACGATAATAGTTTGGTCGCGACTAGCTCCTAGGGAGATAATAGCGATCGGTACTTCCATGATCGCCCCCAGGAATTTTAGATAATCGAGGGCCTGTTTGGGCAGGTCTTCCAGACTGCGACAATCGCTGGTGGGTTGTTGCCACCCCGGCATCGTTCGATAAATAGGTTGACAACGGGCGAATTCCACCGCACTACTGGGTAAATGGCGACAGGTTTTGCCGTCCAATTGGTAGGCGACACAGACTTTGATTTCCTCTAGGGTATCGAGAACATCTAACTTGGTGATCGCTAGACAGTCTAAACCATTGATTCGTACCGCGTAACGACCGATCACCGCATCAAACCAACCGCAGCGACGACGACGGCCGGTGGTAGTCCCGAATTCCGCCCCACGATCGCATAATAACTGCTCGATCTCCCCCTCTAATTCCGTGGGAAATGGACCTTCCCCTACCCTAGTGGTGTAAGCTTTGGCCACACCGATCACTCGATCGATTACCGTTGGACCAATGCCAGAACCGACACAAGCACCCCCGGCGATCGGATTGGAGGAGGTAACGTAGGGATAGGTTCCGTGATCGAGGTCGAGTAGGGTGCCTTGGGCCCCTTCAAAAAGAATATTCTTACGCTTGCGGATTGCTTCGTAGATTTTTAGGGAACTATCGACCACATGGGGACGCAGTTTCTCGGCATATTCTAGATATTCCTCGATCACCGTCTTCGGATCTAAAGGCGGTAAGTTATATAACTTTTCTAAAATGACGTTTTTATAATTGATCGTCCATTCTAGTTTTTGCCGCAGATTCTCGGTATTGATCAAGTCGATGACTCGAATACCGATGCGCTCGGACTTGTCGGCATAGGTGGGGCCGATACCCCTTCCCGTGGTGCCGATTTTATATTTACCCCGTTTTTCCTCGGATGCTTGATCGAGCAGCCGATGATAGGGCATAGTGACATGAGCCGTTTGCGAGATATAGAGATTGTCGGTGGTAACATTGAGGGCGTGTAATTGCGCCATCTCTTTGAGTAACACCGAGGGATCTATGACTGTTCCTGAGCCGATTATACATTCCGTATCCGGGTAGAGAATCCCAGAGGGAATTAGATGGAGTTTGAACGTTTGACCCTCGACGACGACGGTATGACCCGCATTTACGCCACCTTGAGAACGCACCACCACATCCGCCGATCGACTCAGCAGATCCGTGATTTTTCCTTTTCCTTCGTCGCCCCACTGAGCGCCGATTACAATAACGTTAGCCAAGGTATTTTAGTCTAGCTAAAGTTCACACAAACTCCTATTATCCCTCTTGGCGAATACAACTGTCAAGTTATCTCTCTTAGCTAATTGTGGGGAGAAGGCGAGGGGAAAACTCGCCTATTTTCAGGGTTTATTGACCTTCCCGACTGATTTGACGCTCGATAGTTTCGATAGCGGCATTTAATCCCGCTAGACGGGTTTCGAGGTCGTCGCGCATCCATTTGAGGAATGTTAATTTACGCTCTTGACATTCTTGACGGGAAGTGCTGCCACAAGTGTTAAAGAAGAAGGGAAACATAGACTAAGGGGCCTGCTATAACTCTACGTCTCCTATCTTGACGAAAATTTTCAAAAAAGTCTAACCGTTAAGTCGCCATAATAACCACAGACCTAACCCAAAACCGAAAAAGTTAGGCAGCCAGGCAGCTAGGAAGGGGGAGAGGGTGGCGGTTAGTCCCAAGCTGCCCACTAAGAAGTTTAAAAGATAATAGAGGAAAACAATGGCGACACTGAGACCGAAACTGGTTCCCCGACTAATTCTTTGCGGTAGAGAACCCAAGGCACAGCCAATGGTAGCAAAGACGATACAGACAAAGGGAAAGGCGATTTTTTGCTGGATTCGCACTTGAAAAAACCTGACTCTTTTCTCATCGCCACTGAGTTTGAGCAGTTGCACATATTCGATCGCCTGTGGTATGTTCATCTCGTAGGGATCGCGGCTTTGACGAGCAAAATCGAAAGCAGAGCGAGATAAAGCGATTTTTTCGGCTTTAAAGGGGATAACTTGGCTATAGGAGGCGTTAGGGGGGGTTAATTCATAGATAATGCCGTTAAAAAAGTCCCAGACGTTATCGACGGCATTCCAACGGGCAGAATCGGCGATAATAATTTGATTTAATTCTTGTTTTAGCCAACGGATAACGGTGACGGTTTTCATCTTTTCCCCGTCAAATTGTTCGGCATAAAATAAACTTCTTAAATTGCGATTAATCGTACCATTTTCTAGGGTTTTTATTTCATAATCGGGATAGTAAAAGTCTTTATTTTTCCAAAAGTTTGCTTCTTTATTAATTTTCTGTACTAAAATTTCTGTAGCTCGATAATTAGCATTAGGAACCACATATTCGTTTAATAAAAATGTCACCACTGTAACTATTAAACTCAGGCAAAAAGTCGGTATAAAAAGACGGTAAAGAGTGACTCCACAGCTTTGCAGGGCAACGGTTTCGCTATCACTACTTAAACGTCCGTAGGTGATTAAAGTGGCCAGCAAAAGAGAAACTGGCAGGGAATAAGTGACAAATTCTGGCACTTTTAACAGGAGAATTTCTAGGGCCGAGGCAAGGGGTAGATTAGCATCAACTACCTGATTAGCTAAATCGGAAAGATTGCTGATCGCTACTCCCAAAGAGGCAAATAAACCAACACTAAATAAAAATGGGGGTAGTAGTTGGCTGATCAGATAGCGATCAATGAGGGCAATACCTCCATTTACCCAGCAAGAAATCTTTTTCTTAATCATTGATTTTGGTTAACTCACTCCTCTTTCATCCCAATTTCCTAACCCGCAGCCGTCTTGCTTACACCTTCGGTTAGCCTATCATATTTTGTCTTTGACGAAAAACACCGCCGGAAGTTGTATGATTGCGGGGAGAGTGGACAGAAGTAAGGATTTGGGTAAGTGTAGATAATTTTTCTGTTCCTATTCCCCGATCATCCCTAGGTGAATTATGCTGCTAAACTGGCAAACTTTTACTATTCATAAACGAGTACCTTTAACGATTAGTCGCGGCACTACCAGCGAAAATACTAATATATGGCTGCAAATTAGCGAGGAAAATATCGAAGGGTGGGGAGAGGCATCCCCTTTTAATATTACCAGCGAGGAGAAAAAACCCGATAAAATCCTGCAAGAATTAAACTCGATCGCTCCTATTTTACAATCTTTTCACCCCTGTCAACGCCAAGAAATTGAGAAAATTTTATGGCAAAATCAGATATCTTCGGCTACTCGTGCCGCTATTGATACGGCACTGCACGACTGGTTAGGCAAAAAAGCTAATTTACCTCTCTGGCAAATTTTTGGACTCGATCGCTCTTTGATTCCGCCAGTTTCTGTTACTATCGGTTTAAATTCTCCAGAAAATGTGGGGAAGAGGGTGTTAGATTGGCTAGAAATCGGTGATTTTAGCTTATTAAAGGTCAAATTAGGCTCACCGGACGGTATAGAAGCCGATCGAGCCATAATTCTGGCTATTAAAGAAATTGTCCCCCATTTGCCCCTAACTGTCGATGCTAATGGTGGTTGGCAATTTAGCGATGCGGTGAAAATGTGCCAATGGTTAGAGGAAAAAGGCGTTATTTATGTGGAACAACCCCTATCCGTCGGACAAGAACGAGATTTAATTGATTTATACCAAAAATCGCCCCTACCTATCTTCGTCGATGAAAGCTGTTTTTCTAGTCAAGATATCCCGAAACTGGCCGATCGAGTCCACGGCATTAATATTAAACTAATGAAAGCCGGTGGATTAGCGGAAGTGCAAAGAATGATTCATATTGCCCAAGCTTGCCGACTGCAAATTATGTTCGGATGTTACTCTGATAGCAGTTTAGCCAATACTGCCATAGCACATCTTGGCCCGCTTGTCAACTATCTCGACCTAGATAGTCATTTAAATTTACGCGATGATCCCTTCACGGGATTAAGCTTAGAAAAGGGACGTTTACAACCAAATAATTCACCCGGTTTGGGTGTTAGTTTACGGATAAAAGATGACTAATTATTTGACTCCTGACAAGAAAGTAGCGATTCTTCTCCACGAAGGAATCAAAGGAACTCGCGGCAAAACCGGGTTAAGTTATCTGCGTTACGGGAAAGCGCAGGTAGTGGCGATTATTGACGCAGAAAGCGCCGGCAGCACCTTAAAAGAAGTGGCCGGAATCGATCGCCCCTTGCCGATTGTTGCTAGTGTTAGGGAAGCTCTAACCTATCATCCCGATACCCTGTTAATTGGCATCGCACCCTCAGGAGGCATTTTACCACCGGATTGGCTAGAAGAAATCAAAGAGGGGGTAAATGCAGGGTTATCCCTCGTTAATGGACTCCATACACCCCTAAAACCCCTTTTTTCTCAGCTTAAACCGGATCAATGGATTTGGGATATCCGTCTGGAACCCCAAGGCTTAAAAATTGGGCAAGCGCGGGCGAAAAATTTAACCTGTCAGCGTATTTTAACGGTAGGGACGGATATGAGTGTGGGCAAAATGTCCACTAGCATCGAATTACACCGAGTTGCCCAAGAAAAAGGGCTAAAATCGCAATTTTTAGCCACTGGACAGGGGGGAATTATGATCGCGGGAAAAGGTGTACCCTTGGATGCGGTGCGCGTCGATTATGCTGCTGGTGCGATCGAGGCTTTGGTGTTAGAATCGGCGGAAAATAATGATATTCTGTTTATTGAGGGTCAAGGTTCGCTATTACACCCTGGCTCCACTGCTACCTTGCCCTTAATGCGTGGCAGTCAACCAACGGGGTTAATTCTCGTCCATCGTGCTGGACAAATTCATATCAAAGATTTACCCGATATTCTCATCCCTCCCCTAACGGAAGTGATTAAACTCTACGAAATGACTGGCAGCGCTGGGGGAAGTTTCGGGGAGGTGAAGGTAAAGGGGATTAGTTTAAATACTTTTCATCTTAGTCCGGAGGCGGCAGTTAAAGCTATAGAAACTGTGCAGGAGGAAACGGGGTTATTTTGTACCGATGTTGTCCGTTTTGGCGGTCAAGGGTTATTATCAGTGATCAGTAATCAGTAATCAGTGATTAATTCAATCATAGTCAATGGTGGTGGGTTACTGGACTAGGTAATAGGTGTCGGGGTAATTCATGAATTACCCCTACCATAACGTTTGTCTGGATGTTGTTAAATTTTCTCTTGACAAAGGCGACTTGACAGGATACTATATTCATAATGGAAAATCCGTGCGCCTACAGACCCTCTTTTCCAACAGTCTTAACTATGATTGATTTATTCAATCAATCTTCATCTCTAATTCACTCTTAACTAGCTCCCTAGTC
>NZ_JADBVE010000171.1:0-2764 GCF_020245285.1 Microcystis sp. M31BS1 | reverse complement strand
TGGTCGAGGGAATCAACAATAAACTTAAACTAATAAAACGGAGAGGCTATGGCTTTAGAAACTTTCGGAATTTTTGGGTTAGAAGTATGTTATCTTGGCATCTTGTATGTTGATTTAGCATAAAGGGTAACGAAGAGCCATTTTTCTAAAGGTATCCAAGCAGCATCGGGAGAGCGATCGGCCCCATTCGGGAGTTTAAATCCTGTGGAGGAATCAAAAGCGATACCCGTACCATTGTTATCTGACCAATTAAATAATTGTTGGGTGATTCTACCGTTACTATTGCCCGTTTTTCCCCCCGTCGGTGGCATAATAATTAAATCTCCTTTCGCGTTGCGTTCCAAACGTAAATCTCGGTTATCCTGACACAGTTGAAAGAATTGTTCATCGCTGAGTTGCCAAGATTCAAATTTAATTTCTACTACTGTCATCATAGATTCTCTTTTATATTTATAGGATTATATAATTACCAAATATTATCAAGTTCTAAGACAAATTGAGATAAAATATTTTCCCCCGATAAACTCTCTGGATTAGTTAAAATTTCTACTGCCTGTCCTTGACGATAAATTTCTACTTCTCTAGTTTTTCTATTGATTAACCAACCTAAACGAGTCCCGTTATCTAAATATTCCTGCATTTTTTTCCTAGCAGTTTCTAGGCTATCACTAGGAGACATTAATTCAATGACAAAATCGGGAGATAGAGGTAAAAATCTTTCCTTTTGTTGTGGGGTTAAAGCTTGCCATTTTTCTAAAGGTATCCAAGCAGCATCGGGAGAGCGATCGGCCCCGTTAGGTAGTTTAAATCCTCCAGAAGAATCAAAAACCACACCTAATTTATTTAGGTTATTCCATAACCATAATTGGGCAGTGATTCCAGCGTTAGAATTGCTGGTTTCTCCTCCAGTCGGTGGCATAATAATTAAATCTCCTTTCGCGTTGCGTTCCAAACGTAAATCTCGGTTATCCTGACAAAGTTGAAAAAACTGTTCATCGTTGAGTTGAAACGAGTTAAATTTAACTTCTACTGTCATTATTATCCCCAACCTACTCTCGTCTAAAATTCATGGTAACGCCCTAGTAGGGAGGCACAATTATTTGTAGGATGGGTTAGCGGTAGCGTAACATGAGCGGGGGTTGGGTTTCATGCTTCAACCCAACCTACGTTCATCTTATATTTAATTCCACCCACCCACTTACTGTCATTATTATCCCCAACCTACTCTCGTCTAAAATTTATGGTAACGCGCTAGGGCAAGAGATGTTCCTGGATGAAATTAGTGTAAACATCTCCAGCTAAAAAGGCGGGAGTTTCCAGTATTTTACGATGGAAATCAATAGTCGTCGGTACTCCCGTGATCGCACATTCCCGTAGGGCGCGTTTCATGCGTTTAATGGCAGTTTCGCGATTTTCTCCCCAGACAATTAACTTACCGATTAGGGAATCGTAATAGGGGGGGATTTCGTAATCGGTGTAAACGTGGGAATCCATGCGGACACCAGGGCCACCGGGGGGCAGATAACCGCTAATTTTGCCGGGGTGAGGACGAAAATTGTGATCGGGATCCTCGGCATTAATGCGACACTCGATCGAATGCCCTCTAAATATCACCTGATCTTGCTTAATTTGCAGTTTTTCGCCCTGTGCCACCCGAATTTGTTCTCGGATCAGGTCCATCCCCGTGATCATCTCCGTGACCGGGTGTTCCACCTGAATACGGGTGTTCATTTCCATGAAGTAAAAATTACCGTGTTTATCGACTAAAAATTCCACGGTTCCCACCCCGACGTAATTAATCGATTTAGCGGCTTTAACGGCGGCATTACCCATTTTTGAGCGTAAATGGGGCGTTAAGAAGGGGCTAGGTGCCTCTTCTAGCAGTTTTTGGTGTCGTCGCTGAATCGAACAGTCTCTTTCTCCTAAATGGATTACGTTACCGTGACTATCGGCCAAAATCTGAAACTCGATATGTCGGGGACATTCGATAAATTTTTCTAGATATACTCCCGAATTGCCAAAAGCCGCTTCTGCTTCGCCTTGGGCGGCTTTTAACATATCACCTAGTTCATCTGCACTCTTGACAAGACGCATCCCACGCCCTCCACCGCCAGCAGTGGCTTTAATCAGGACAGGATAACCGATGTCATCAGCGATACGCTTTGCTTCCGCTTCCGAGGTAATTAAACCACCACTGCCGGGGATAGTGGCAACTCCCGCTTTTTGCATGGTTTTTTTAGCGGTAGATTTATCGCCCATAGCCAGAATAGCACTGGGAGACGGACCGATAAAAGTTAACTGATGATCGGCACAAATTTCGGCAAAGCGGGCGTTTTCTGCCAAAAAACCGTAACCAGGATGGATGGCCGTGGCGTTGCGTGTTAGGGCAGCCGAGATGATATTAGGGATGTTTAAGTAACTTTTGCTGCTCGGAGGCGGACCAATACAAACACTCTCATCGGCCAATTGAACATGAAGGGCATGGCGATCGATGGTAGAGTGGACGGCAACGGTTCTAATGCCCAATTCTTCGCAACTATGAAGGATTCTTAAGGCGATTTCCCCGCGATTGGCGATTAATATCTTGGCAAACTGCATTGGACGACCACGAGATCAGGCTGGTGTGATAGGCGACTATTTAGTAGAATATCTGGTTTTGTTACCTTGGGGAAATCGGGGAGTGGGAAGTGGGGGGATGGGGAAGTGGGGAAGTGGGGAAGTGGGGAAGTGGGGAAGTGGGGAAGTGGGGAAGTGGGGAAGTGGG
>NZ_JADBVE010000170.1:0-2538 GCF_020245285.1 Microcystis sp. M31BS1 | reverse complement strand
CTCGGCTGGTGAGAGAGAGTCTATCTTTCTCTAAAAAAATGGAGAATCACGTTGGGGAACCCTTTGGTATTTTATCCATGACTACAATGCACAGCAAAGCAAAGGATTAAGCCGCCATCACTACTACCGAATCACCACCGCAAAAGGAACTTTTGAGTGGCATAGAACACATTGTTTAGCTAAATTCCCCCCTACTCTACCCTCGCCCGCCCATTTTGTCAAGATTTTTATCATTTATATTTCTTATACTTCATTTACCTATTGATTACTCGATTAGGGATTGAGGGCGATCTCCCAGAGATGCGCGAAGGGGTGCGCTTTTCTGGGGTGCGGGGGGTTATAGTATCATCAAAGAAATACTCTAGCCGCCGATCGCTCTTTTCATTGGCCAAAGACAAACAAAATAACTAGCATTAAAATAGTTATAGTCTCCGTTTCGGTGTTCCCGTTGTCCCAGTTCCCCTGATAGGATTTAATCGATCGCTTAACTCTAGAGCTAAAGTAGAGATAGGGTTTAATTGGAGCTATGTATGGAAGCGATCGAATTTAGGACGGTTATTTATGACGGTCAGGTGAGCGTTCCCCCCCGATATTCTTCTCGATGGGAAGGTAAGATGATGCGGGTGATTGTTTTGGATGACTCGGAAATCGTCCCCGATCCGAGCCAGAAAACTGAAAAAACGATGTTCGAGGCGATTTCTTTAAATACACGGGGATTTACATTCGATCGGGACGAGGCTAATGCCCGATAAAGTTTTTATCGATACTAATGTCTTAATTTACGGGTATTCTGAGGATGAGCCGGATAAACGACAGCGAGCGATTGATTGTGTTGGATCGGGTGAGGCTTGGATTAGTACACAGGTTTTAAATGAAACGATAAATGTATTAAAACGGAAATTTTCCCTAAGCTATTCGCAAATTCGAGACGCTGTACAAGAGCTTTCCGAGGGATTCCCAATCGTCCTCGTTTCTGTTAATACGATAGAGATGGCATTGAATCTAGCGGAACGTTATCAATATAGTTACTTTGATAGTTTAATACTGGCCAGCGCTCTGGAAGCGGGCTGTCAAATTCTCTACAGTGAAGATTTACAAGATGGTCAGCGAATCGAGAATCAATTGATGATCGTTAATCCCTTTAGTTAAGTAGGTAGGCGTTAAAAGTTGTCAGACACCCCCCTTGATAAGTAGGGTTGATTCATGAATCAACCCTACTTATAATCAACCCTACTATCAATCAACCCTACTATGAGTCAACCCCACCTTGATAAGGAGGGCAGGGGGATCAGTCGGTCAAAATTACTTTTCTAGTTTCCGGCCTTTGCACAATAAACCGACCCCCGCAACGGAGAGTAAACCGAGAACCGTCGCTGGTTCGGGAACCGGGGTCAGGGAATAATTGGCGAGAACGAAGGGTTCGCCACCCGTAAGACTACCGTAGCCACCGACGGAAGCGAAAAGGTCAACCGGACCTATAAGGCCAGCGGGCAAAAAGCCGAATCCATCATTACAATTCGTGGTGTTACAAGCGACAAAATCTAGTCCCGATCCGTCTAGGGATAGCACCGCCTGACCCGTTACAACACCACCAGCAAGAATGCTATCGACATAAGAACCTGTCAACGGAAGAGCGGGGGCGGGAGAGCCGTTAAAGGTGGTATTACTGATAGAACTGACGAATACCGTGTTGTTATCTGGTTGCAGGGTTCCGTCCACCGTCGCAGTGATGGTTCCTAAGCTGGAGGTGTAGGAAAAGTTAAAAGTTGCGGCGCTGGCAACTGGTGCGAGGGTGGCGGTGGCTACCGTGGCGAGGGCGACGGAATAGCAAAAGGAACTTTTGAGTGGCATAGAAGACATTGTGTAGCTAAATTCCCCCGAATTTTACCCCCCCCCGATTTTGTCAAGGTTTTTGTTATTTATATTTATTATGCTTTATCTACCTATTGATTACTCGATTGGGGATTGAGGGCGATCTCCCAAGAGAGCGGCGAAGGGGTGCGCTTTTCTGGGGTGCGGGGAGCGATCGGTCAAATTGGCATACACTATAATTATTAGAGCGATCGATGTTTAAGTAGGTAGGCGTTAAAAATTATCAGATGCCCCCCTTATTAAGGGTGATCCCCCCGCCTATCGGCACCCCCCTTATCAAGGGGGGCAGGGGGGATCGAACCTAAAATCCATTTTTAATTTAATTATAACCAGCTACTTATCTAAGTTAAAGACAACAATAAAACTAGCGATCGATGCACGTGATCAGTAAAGTTAAATTACGAGAGTTTTGGCAACGCCACTCGGACGCAGAAGACGCTCTTAGGGATTGGTATTGTAAAGTTTTGTAAAAAATATATGCAAATGACTGCAAACAACTGCTAATATGGTTAGTACAAGTTTACGTTGCAGTTCACATGAAACTATCAGATTATGCTAAGAAAAAAGGGATCAGTTATGACACTGCTTGGAGAATGTGGAATCGAGGGCAGTTACAAGGAGAACGTCTTCCTACAGGAACAATTATTATTTTTGAAGATGACCGTT
>NZ_JADBVE010000017.1:0-9675 GCF_020245285.1 Microcystis sp. M31BS1 | reverse complement strand
TAATTGAGGGAATGAATACCAAAATAAAGCTTATTAAAAGAATGAGTTATGGATTTACCAATTTTGAACATCTTCGACTTAAGCTGTTTGCTTGCTTTAATTCATAACAAAAATTAACACACGAAAACCAGAAGAGCCAAAGTGGCAACCAAAGCAGATTCCTTGACTGGATTGTTTGGGAACAAAAGCCTATTCTTTGGCTACTTATTAAAAACTTTGTAAATTAAGATTATCTTATTTGCACTGGTGGTCCCTAGAGGTTGTCGAACGGAAAAAAAATGCAGATTCAGGACAAAATCACCGAAATAGCCGCTAAAACAGCGAAAGCGATCGAACTTTCTCAAAATTATTTACTTTCTACCCAATACTCTGAGGGTTACTGGTGGGCAGAATTAGAATCTAATGTCACCATCACCTCAGAAGCAATTTTACTACACAAAATCTGGAAAACTGACAAAAATCGCCCCCTAGACAAATCAGCCACCTATCTGCGTCAGCAACAGTGTCCTAACGGCGCTTGGGAGTTATTTTATGGGGATGGTGGCGATCTTAGCACCACTGTGGAAGCCTACATGGGACTGCGACTATTGGGAATTCCCGCTAATGATCCTACTTTAGAAAAAGCCAGAGAATTTATCTTAGCTAAAGGTGGCATCAGCAAAACCCGCATTTTCACCAAAATGCACCTCGCTTTGATTGGTTGTTATGATTGGCTGGGGGTTCCCTCTATCCCCGCTTGGATCATGCTACTGCCGGAAAATTTCCCTTTTACTATCTATGAAATGTCCAGTTGGGCGCGGGGAAGTACGGTTCCTTTATTAATTGTTTTCGACAAAAAACCCGTGTATAAAATGGGTTTTAATCTCGATGAACTCTATACAGAAGGGGTGAATAATGTCAAGTATGAGTTACCAAAAAGTAACAATTGGTCAGATGTTTTTCTTTGGTTAGATGGGCTGTTTAAATGGGCAGAAAAAACTAATTTAGTTCCCTTCCGTCAAGAAAGTCTGAAAGCGGCGGAAAAATGGGTGATTGAACGACAGGAAGACACGGGGGATTGGGGGGGGATTATCCCGGCGATGTTAAATTCCCTGTTAGCTTTAAAAGCCCTAGATTATGATGTTGACGATCCGATTGTTGCCAGGGGTTTAAAAGCGGTGGATAATTTTGGTATTGAGACCGATAATACCTATTGTGTACAGCCCTGTGTGTCGCCGGTTTGGGATACGGCTTGGGTAATTCGATCGCTAATTGAATCCGGGCTAAATCCTGCTCATCCAGCTATGATTAAAGCAGGACAATGGTTAATCGATCAACAAATTCTTGATTATGGCGATTGGGCGATTAAAAATAAAATCGGAACCCCCGGCGGTTGGGCTTTTGAATTTGACAATCGCTGGTATCCGGATTTAGACGATTCGGCTGTGGTGGTGATGGCTTTAGAGTTAATTAAAATGCCCGATGAAAATATTAAAAAAGCTGTGATGAAACGGGCAGTTAATTGGATGGCTACTATGCAGTGTAAAGCTGGTGGTTGGGGGGCTTTTGACATCGATAACGATCAAAACTGGCTTAATTCTTTGCCCTATGCCGATCTAAAAGCAATGATCGATCCTAATACGGCTGATGTGACTGCCAGAGTTCTAGAAATGTTAGGCACTTGTGATGTTAACATGGAAGAAAATCGAGTTAAAAAAGCTTTGGATTATCTGGAAAAAGAACAGGAAGCTGATGGTAGTTGGTTTGGTCGTTGGGGTGTAAATTATATTTATGGAACCAGTGGGGTTTTATCTGCTTTAGCTTTTCTGGAACCGAATAAATATCGCCAGCAATTGCAAAAAGGAGCCAATTGGTTAAGCGGTTGTCAAAATGTTGATGGTGGTTGGGGTGAAACCTGTTTTAGTTACAATAACCCTAAATTTAAAGGACAGGGAAATAGTACCGCTTCCCAAACTGCTTGGGCATTAATCGGTTTATTAGCCGTCGGGAAAGTCACCGGCAATTATCAGCGAGAAGTGATTGAAAAGGGCGTTAACTATCTTCTTGTTACCCAAAAAGAAAATGGTACATGGAATGAAGATTACTTCACCGGTACAGGTTTTCCCTGTCATTTTTACCTGAAATATCATTTCTATCAGCAGTATTTCCCTTTACTAGCTTTGGGGCGTTATCGGGCTTTAATTTAGTCCGTTAATCTATGCGTTAGGACAGGAAATAAGCCTAACTGTCTAGCGCATTTTTTGTAACTAACTAGGAAAAAATAAATCAGGAGATATATTTAAAAAATTGGCTAATTTTTGAATGTAGATAGGAGTTAACTCTTGTTGCCCATCAAGAATGTCATCCAGGGTTGACTTGCTTTCAAAAATAGATAGCAAATCTTGCTTTTGTAGTTTTTTTTCCTCTAATATGAATTTCAACAATTCAAGTCCATAAATATCAGGTATTGGCTCTTGATTTTCCTCATACTCATAAATTAAAGCCCCTAAAACATTTAGATATTCCCTTTCTTCTGCCGTTAATTGGGGTTTGTCTAACAGGCGATTAATAACCTCCTGCATCATTTCTAAGTCTTCCTCATTGTGAATAGGACGAGGAGGGTATTGCTTTAATAATTCTAAGTATTTATCAGTGGCAAACATAATTTAATAATATCTATGGTTGATCGACTATTGCCTTTAGATACCTCACACCCTAATAATTAAGTATAGAATAGCCAAGTCTCCAGACTGCCGCTTAACCAAAACTTCTAAGTAGGGAGGCACAATTATTTGTAGGATGGGTTAGCGGTAGCGTCAACTATGCGGGCGTTGGGTTTCATGCTTCAACCCAACCTACGTTCATCTTATATTTAATTCCACCCACCCACTTATTATCCTGATGAGAAACCTCTATTTTCTCTTGCCCGGTACTACTTCTCCTTTTGGTGGGGGTGGACTGTGGGCAGAAATGAAAACTGTCAATTTGGCTAGTCAAATTTGTAGCGCCCAGATTGTGACTTATCGTCAAAAAGAGTTAAATTATCCTTTTTTAGAGGATATACTTGCAAAAATAAGCTCCGATGACAGTATTTTTGTGGTTAGCTGGGGTTTTGATGTTCCTAAACTGGTGCAAAAATTGCGATCGCATAATATCATTTATCATGCCCATAGTACAGGTTACGGCTTCCGTTTACCCTCCCAAATACCAATTATCACTGTTAGCCGTAATACTATGGGGTATTGGGGAGAAAAGGCTCCTAATGCTTTAATTTACTATCTTCCTAATCAAATTGGCTCAGAATTTCTCAATTTAGGCTTAGAAAGAGATATCGATGTCCTAGTACAGGGGCGCAAATCCTCAAAGTATCTTCTCAATCGTCTAGTTCCCGCCCTCCGTCCCCACTGCCGCGTTAAGGTTTTAGATAGCTATGTGGAGGATTTAGTGGGATTATTCAATCGCAGTCGGGTTTATCTCTACGATTCGGCTGAATATTGGGCTGTAAACGGTTTAACGGAGGGTTTTGGCTTACCGCCCCTGGAAGCTTTAGCCTGTGGTTGTACGGTATTTTCTAGTGTTAATAGTGCCTTAGCCGATTATCTCGATCCCGGTTTCAATTGTCAAAAAATCGGGGCTTATTCCACTCAATACGATCTGGAACGTATTCTTAATTATGCCCGTAATTTTCCCGTCAATTCTTTACCGGCTAATTTTCTCGATGATTATCATCCCGAAAAATTACTACCACGTTTTGAAACAATTTTAAGAGAAATTAATGATTTCTTTGATATTAAAAAACGCTATCCGGCTGATATAGAAGGTTTAGAACCCCTGCGACTTAAAAAATTATGGATGCAGAGTTCTCTGGCTAAACTTAAGAAAAAACTGTTTAAGTAGTGGTGATCTTTCCTTAATTAAGTGGGTGGGTGGAATTAAATATAAGATGAACGTAGGTTGGGTTGAAGCATGAAACCCAACGCCAGCATGGGTTACGCTACCGCTAACCCATCCTACAAATAATTGTGCCTCCCTACTTATTCGCCAATTCAAAAATCAAACGCACCACTCCTTAAGAGTTGACAGAGAAAGGCTGATCAGCTATTCAGTTATCAGTGATCAGTTATCAGTTATCAGTGAACAGGGATATCGGGAGAAAAAAGCTGATGGCTGACTCCCCAAAAGGAAAACTTTCTACTTCACCATTAAGATAACTGCTATATAATTATTTCTAACTCTTACCCCTAGGATATTTATGAAGCGAGGAATTTACATTACCGCTAATGATCGAGTTATTGATCAAGCGATCGCATTAATGAATAGTATTCGTTTGTACGATCCTGATTCTCCCGTCATCTTGATTCCCTACGACAATAATTATCAAAAAATTGCCGATTTATTAGCAGAAAAATATGGCGTTATTCTCTATCCCGATCTGCAATTAGTGGAAGAATTAGCACAAAAAATCTATGATATTTTTGGAGAAAAATTCTTTGCTCGTCCCAATCAATTTCGCAAGCAGGTGTGTTGGTTTGGAGAATTAGATCAATTTCTTTATATCGATACCGATATCGTAGTTTTTGAAAAAATAATAGATAATCTAAATTTCCTCGATACCTACGATTTTCTCTGCTGTGATTACCAACACAAAAAAGGGATTACTGATGTCTTTAATCCGATTGTTTTAGAACAGGGAATCTTCACAGAAAATGATCTAACTGGGATGTTTAACGGTGGTTTTTGGGCTAGTAAAAAGAATCTATTCTCAGAACAGGAGTTATATAGTTCTTTTCAAGAATGTGCCGCTCATCCAGAATATTTTGATTTTTCTCAAAAAACCTCCGATCAACCGATTATTAATTATACCATTCTCAAACGAGTTCCCAATCGATTTAATATTGTCCGCGCCCCGGGTTGTCAAGCGGGAAATTGGGGGGGAAGTTCTCATTTTCAACGTCAGGGGAATATCTTAATCGATCCGAGATTAAATCAGCCCTTAAAATATTTACATTGGGCAGGAATTCGCATCGAACCGGGATGTCCCTACTGGGATATCTGGAAATATTATCGTTATCTAGATGATCCTAATCCCCCCGCAGATCCGCCAGCAAGCAAACCCAAAAATCCTTTGCAGAGATTATTAGATAAAATCAAATTATAGGTTTGATTTTTCCTCTCGCATCACTAAGATAACTGCTGCAATTTAACTCCAATCCTGTTGCTCCTCGCTTTGGCGAATTTGATACACTTGTCCGTGACTGTGCAGTTGTCGAGTTTTTGCCCATAAACTAGCTTCATCTAACTGCCATTTTTCTAGGATTAAATCTAAATCTCTTTGGATTTCTCTTGCTCCCGGAAAGTTTTGATAACGTATGCGTAAACGAGCGCATTCAGCTAAGTTTAAATCATTGGGTTCTGATTGCAGCAGCTGATCAACAATCGGGCGATCTAGTCTTTCCTGTGGATGTTGTTGTTCTTGATTTTTACTAGCCATAATTAATCGAACCAACCGATTTCGGAATCCGTTAACTCTGTGGGGGTAGGATTGGGGGCAATATAACGGGCTAAAGTTGCCATTTCAAAGTTATAAAGACTGGGTTTCTTCGGCGCAGGTTTGCTAATTGGTGAGGGTTCAGGGGTGGGGGGGGGACTATTTTCTAGGGTTTTAATTTGATTATATAATTTTTCAATTAACTGTTTTTTCTCGGTTAATTCCGTCTGGGATTGACTTAATTGACTCGATAATTTTTCAATTAACTGTTTTTTCTCAGTCAGTTCTGTTTCTGTCTTACTTAATTGACTCGATAGTTTTTCAATTAACTGTTTTTTCTCGGTTAATTCCGTCTGGGATTGACTTAATTGACTCGATAATTGTGCCACCAAAGTAGTTTTTTCCAAGAGGACAGATTCTAACTGCTCGGTCTGTTGTTGTAACTGCTGTAACCTGACAGAGAGTTCCAGATGTTCTTGAAGTTCTTTTTCCAGAGAAATCACCTTTTCTTGGAGAGTTTGCTGATTTTTCTCGGTTTTTTCTAACTCTGTTGTCAAGTCGTTAATTTTTGCCTGTAGGGTGGCGTTTGTTTCCTTCGGACGTTTGGGAGAAGGAGAGGTTTGGGATTCTACCTCTTTATTAGCTTCTGTACGGATGAGATCGTTTAAATTACCTTTGGTCATAAGCTGTGCAAATAGGATATTACGATAGAATCGGATACTGTCAAGAAATCTCTTGGTTTAGGCAATCGATAATTAAGTGGGTGGGTGGAATTAAATATAAGATGAACGTAGGTTGGGTTGAAGCATGAAACCCAACGCCCGATTATGTTACGCTACCGCTAACCCATCCTACAAATAATTGTGCCTCCCTACTTAATTACCCCGATATACGGGCTTGATTAAGCTGGGGAATTGTTCCATAGGTTTTATTGTATAGCTTGAGGTCGATCGATCCCTGTCTATTTAAGGAATGAGAACAAATACCTAAATCTCGGTTTCGCTGGTAAGATTCTAAATTTTTCTGTAGTTAATGATACAGAATAGTAAATTTGTGTCAGACTGAAGGTAGAAGTTGATCGCACCTGTGGCAGGGATAAATTTATGAATATTGAAGAAAAAGCACGTCTTAATCTAACCCAAGAGCGACAAGCAGAAGGAATGCTCGAAGAAAACGTCTTAACTCGTACAGAGGAGCTTTTAGGGGAAGGAGAGGCAGAAACTGCGAAAGCGCGGGTTTTATTAACTGAAAATCGTCAAGAAGAAGAAAAACGTCAAGATCAAATTTTAGAACGTTCGATCGAAGCTATGCAATAGCCTTTCGGTGAAGACTGGGAATATCCACACAAGTAGAGTTAAATGTCTGTAGAGACGTGGTTTTCCCCGTCTCTATTTCAATTCCCGATAACTAATCACTGTTAAACTAATCACTGTTCACGCTCTGGACAGTGAAAAAATGCAGATCCGAAGAAAACACCCCAATCCTGCCGTTAAAGTTGAGAGTTTGAGTTATGTGGTGAAAGTGCCAGAGGCACAACCACAAAATATTTTAGAAGAAATCGTTTGGCATAAAGAGATCGAAGTCGATAAATTGCGCGAAAGGTTGCCTTTATTAGAATTACGCCAAAAAATAGCCAATACTGCGCCACCTTGCGACTTTTTAGCCGCCTTAAAACAGGGTAAAACCCAACCCGCTTTGATTGCCGAAGTCAAAAAAGCTTCCCCGAGCAAGGGAGTTATCCTGGAAGATTTTGATCCTGTAGCGATCGCGCGTGCCTATGAACAGGGAGGAGCCACTTGTTTATCGGTTTTAACCGATAGTAAGTTTTTTCAAGGTAGTTACGAAAATCTTAGCCTCGTCCGGCAAGCGGTATCTTTACCCCTATTATGCAAAGAATTTATCCTTTATCCCTATCAAATCTACTACGCTCGCTCTAAAGGAGCCGATGCTGTCCTTTTAATTGCCGCTATTTTAAGCGATCAAGACCTAGCATATTTTGTCAAAATTGTCAAGGGTTTAGGGATGACAGCTTTGGTAGAGGTGCATAGTCTGGCCGAATTCGATCGAGTGTTAGCCATTGAGGGAATCGAACTAATCGGCATCAATAACCGCAATTTAGAGACATTTAAAGTCGATTTAGACAATACTCGCCAATTACTAGAAGCCAGGGGCGAAAAGGTGCGAGAAAAAGGTATTCTGATCGTCAGCGAATCGGGATTACACACAGCAACAGATCTAGCCACAGTGAAGCAAGCGGGAGCAAATGCGGTTCTAATCGGCGAATCTTTGGTAAAACTGCCCGATGCTGCCCTCGGTATCCAGAAACTCTTTGAAAATCGGGAATAGGAGTTAGGAAGTGGGGAAGTGGGTAGGGTTGATTCATGAATCAACCCTACTATGAATCAACCCTAGTGGTTTGGGGGGTAGAACCCCCCAAAAGCTTGGATTGAGTAATCAGCTCTGAAGTAATACGGCCATCCCTTGAGTATAGGCTACATATCAGGAGAGGCACTCCTGCAAAAGGGGGAATAAATAATCAGTTTTTAATAACTGGATTTAGGAGCAGAATATTTTCATGTTTGGCGGTGCCAACTTTGGCATCGGGACTGACTCCTATCTCCTGAAGACTGAGTACCGGGATATAATCAGAGTTTGCCGAATCTTAAATCATCTCCTCAGAATTGATGCGATCGAGATTTGGTTTTTTATCTTTGTTAAATATGGCCCAACGAGAGAGGACGAACCATGGAAAATAAAAATATGTTGATGATTCCCGGCCCCACACCAGTGCCGGAAGCGGTATTATTGGCTATGGCTAAAGCACCTATAGGTCATCGGACGGGTGCTTTTAGCAAGGTAATCGCCGAATTAACCGAAAATCTTAAATGGTTGCATCAAACCAGTGGCGATGTCTTAATGTTAACCGCTTCGGGAACCGGTGTCATGGAAGCGGGAATTATTAATTTTCTCAGCCCCGGCGATCGAGTTTTGGTGGGGGATAATGGTAAATTTGGGGAACGTTGGGGGAAAGTCGCAAAAGCCTACGGCTTAAATGTGGATGTAGTTAAGGCAGAATGGGGTAAACCCCTAGATACAGAGGCATTCACCGCTAAACTGACCGAAGACAAGGAAAAAGCCATCAAAGCGGTAATTATCACCCATTCAGAAACTTCCACCGGGGTTCTCAATGACTTGGAAAGCATTAACAAAGCGGTAAAAGACCACGGGGAAGCTTTAATTATCGTCGATGCTGTCACCAGTTTAGGAGCTTATCATATTCCCATCGACGAATGGGGTTTAGATGTGGTCGGTTCTGGTTCCCAGAAAGGTTATATGATTCCTCCCGGTTTAGGTTTTGTTTCCGTAAGCAAAAAAGCTTGGAAAGCCTACGAAACCGCCAAACTGCCCCGTTTTTATCTAGATTTGGGCAAATACAAAAAAGCCACCGATGAGGATAGTTCCCCCTTTACCCCTCCAGTTAACCTGATGTACGGTTTACAAGCTTCTCTGCAAATGATGAGAAGGGAGGGATTAGCGGCAATTTTCGCCCGTCACCAACGCTTAACGCAGATGACGCGGGCAGGTATGCGCGCCCTGGATTTGCCCCTCTATGCGGCGGATTCCTGGGCTTCCACGGCGATTACTGCGGTGGCCCCCACTCTGGTGGATGCGGAAAAAATTCGCTCGACTCTCAATAAAAAGTTCGACATCGCTGTGGCTGGTGGTCAGGATCACCTCAAGGGTAAAATCTTCCGTATCGGTCATTTAGGTTTTGCTAGTGAGAGGGATATCCTCACGGTTATCGCTGCCATTGAAGCGACTTTAATCGAGTTAGGTGTCGAAGGTGTCACCCCCGGTGCCGGTGTGGCTGCGGCTGCCTCGGTGATGGTGCAGGGTTAATCTTGGTTTGGCTTTTCCCCTTCTCCCCAAAGAGGGGGATTTTTGCCGGAAGATATAGTTTATTATCTAATACCCGTGTGCAACTATATTTTTGGTCTTGATTTACAAGGCTTTCAATCCTTGGCTCTTCTAGGTTCTGTGTGAGCATGGTATAACAGTAACACAGAACAGGAGGTGGGTTATGTGGATAAATTTTGATCAACTCCTCGATTTACCAAATGTAACAGTGGTCAATTATCAAAAAATTGCTCAGACAATTTTCCTAAAGCTCGCTCTTTTAAATGAAACAATTGAATGTCCGAATTGCC
>NZ_JADBVE010000169.1:0-67817 GCF_020245285.1 Microcystis sp. M31BS1 | reverse complement strand
CTCCCCCACTGCTGTAACAAAAAACAACTATCCCCCGATAGCGATCGCTAAAGGTCGAATAATTGTAAATTTTTGTCAATGGGTGCGGTCAGATCGAAGAATCATCGCTAGAATGAGCCTAATTGTCAGGAATTTAGTTAAACAAGGTTTTTGGCAATATGCTAATCTGGCTAACAGGCTTTTGGGCGTGATATGGGAAAAAGTTCTGGCAATCGCACCTAAATGGAGTGATATACGGAAAGTTTCCACATATTGTTACTTTCAAGAGTGTTATAGAGAAAGTTGACCTATAATATGTAGTTAGTTTGACTTCAACCCTGCAAAAATTAAAACCCAAAAAGCCATTTGTAGATATAGTTAAGAAATTTCAATATATATGTCTCCCCAAGAACTTCAACAGATCGAGTTAGATATTCAGGACTTGCGCGAACAACTAACTGGACTTCGTAGTGCTTTGGCTAAAAGTCGTCCTGAAGATAAAGCTATGTTCAAGCAGTTAATTCGCGACAAAAGAAAAGAAATCCACAATTTTGAGCAGGAAAAATGGGAGATTATTGCAGGAATGGTAGCAAATTGGCGTATCCCTGATGATGAGGCACAGCAAATTGTTACAGAAACCGTCATAGAAGTACAAGCAGTATCTGGACAAACACATGATGTCCCGTCAACAGAAATTCTAGAACTTCTTCAGAAAATTTTAACTAAGCTAAACGAGCCAGGAAAGCCTGCTGCTGCCAAGTTAAAGGCTGCATTTTCGATGTTACCACCGTTTGTATCGGTAAGCTATGAAGCTGAGCTTGATACGGAGATTACTTTTCAGCGTTATCTACCCACCTTTAGTAACTGGATAAGGGAGGCAAGAGATCGCCTAAAAAAGTAGAGATTCCCAGTAATACGCCCGATGTATCTGCGATTAAAACATCCCATAAATATTCAGGGTATTTTGAAAGTCTCATCAAAAAGCAATCTCAAGATTTCATCGGCAGAGTTTATGTATTTAATGCGATTTCTAAATTCATTAATAGTAGAGAATCAGGATACTTCCTGCTTACAGGAGATCCTGGTATGGGAAAAAGTTCAATCCTAGCTCAATGGGTTATAGACAATCAATGTATTGCCTACTTTAATGTCAAGAAAGAAAGAGACAAAGCATCTGAATTTGTTGAGAATATTATTGAGCAGTTGAATCATAGGCATAATATTAAGGCAGATTTTAATGACAATAGGAATGAATATTCTAACTTGCTCTTGTCAGCACTAGAAAAAGCTTCTCAGGAAAGCAAAGAAAAAATAGTCATTGTAATAGATGCACTTGATGAAGTAGATCCTTATAGTTGTCAGGGGGCTAATATACTTTTTTTGTCCGCTAATTTGCCTAAAAATGTATTCATTATTATGAGTGAAAGGCGAGATACGCCTGCTCAATTATCTGGAAAGCATCTAGCTAATGAAAGTCTGAGTCTTCTTGATTCTAAGTATGAAGCT
Organism: Microcystis sp. M31BS1; assembly: GCF_020245285.1. Taxonomy (NCBI): domain Bacteria; kingdom Bacillati; phylum Cyanobacteriota; class Cyanophyceae; order Chroococcales; family Microcystaceae; genus Microcystis; species Microcystis sp. M31BS1. The sequence goes on along the minus strand of NZ_JADBVE010000169.1, from coordinate 66,332 downwards.
GATACCAATCAAGATATTCGTAACTATGTTAGAGCAAAAATAAATAAAACAGAAACACTTCGTAAGCAAATAGAAATAATTGCAAATTCAATTAATGAATTTATTGATGTAATAACTGAAAAAAGCGAGAAGAATTTTTTGTATCTTCGCTATATGCTACCTAATATTGAAGAGGGGGTTTATCAGAGTATTACTAAACTTGATTCCTTGCCTAAGGGGCTTCAAGACTATTACGAAAAACACTGGGAGCGCATGGGAATGATGTCTAGCCCTCTCCCCAAAACAAAGTTATATGTGATTTATCATCTTTCTGAATCATATAGAGCAATCTCTCGTGAACAAATTGCGAAGTATATTGAAGAGACAAATATTACGGTTCAAGAAATTTTAGATGAGTGGCTTCAGTTTCTTCATAAGCAAAATATTAAAGATGAGATCTGTTACAAAATCTATCACCAAAGTTTTCAGGATTTCTTGAATCGTATTGATATTATTCAGGCAGCGGGAATCGATCTCAAAGAAATTAATAAGCAGAAGACCAGAATACTCAACAAGATTTGGAGGAATTTACGTGATTCAAAATAATTTCCTACTAAAACTACAAGCAATACCTAATTCTGAGAAAGAAGAACTTTTAGATTTACCAAGGTACTTTGTCAAGACCTGTGAACTAGATGAATATATAGGTATATTACTAGATTTTCAGTTCGTTACTGCAAAGATATCAATACTAGATATTGAAATTTTGGATGATGATATCAGAGTCTCATTTAAAAATGTCGAACCTTTAATTAAAGACTACGATTTAGTCGATTATTCTGATCTGCCTATTTCTACAGAGGATAAATCAGACCTGAAAGCGATACAAAAAATTTATCGCTTGGCAACTACTTTAGGTAGTGGTCTTCCTGGATTGGAAGATTGGCTAGAAGAATCACAGGCAGAAGAGACTAGCAAACAGAATTTACTTGAACACATTAACTTCTCTACATACCGAAAAATTCAAAATCAACTAGCTGGCCAACTATGGGGAAGATTTTCTTATTCATCATCTTCTCAGATGATACGCTCTTTACTGGATCAAGCAAGAGATAGTCAAAATGAACCTTGGCTCAGACCAGTATTTCCTACTCTAACAAATCCAAGTAGTTACCTAAACAGAGTAATCACTGGACATCGAAGCAACATTACTGCCATAGCAATTACTCCTGATGGAAAACATCTAATTTCTGGGGAAATGTGGGGAGAAATCATATTATGGAATCTGGAGAATGAGACTTTTATCAGAAGATTTGACAACCACAAAAGCCCTCAAGTAGATTTCCTTGATCCTATTGCATACTCTCTACAGCAAAGATTTTATAACAACTATATTGTTGATATTGCAGTTACTCAAGATGGTAAATATTTCATTAGCGGTTCTTGGGATGGAACTCTAATTGTTTGGGATTTAGAAAAAAAATTAGCTGTACATCAGCTTGTTCATAAGGACTATGTAGCATTACAACAGAAGAATTTATTTGCAGAAATACAGAAGAATTCTCGAAATATAAACCCAGAATCAGAAGATGAGTTTATTGATAGTTACTCCAAATGGCGCTGGGATATCGGAGAAATACTTCATTCTTTTATCCTTAGTGAGGATAGTGATCTAATCATTGCTAGCTATTTCGATCAAAGTCTTATAGTTTGGGATATTAAAACAGGCAAAGAACTCCACATACCAACCTATCCAATCTTAAATTACCACGCCTATGACGCCTATAGTCGAGCCACATTTAGATTGATTTCAAATATAGTCGAAAAAATACCCCATAGTAACCAAATGCTTCTCAAAACATCCGCAGAGGATGTATTAATTTATGAACTAGATACAGACAAAAAACTTAACTTTGTTGCTACTATTGAAATTTGGGATGATGATATCAGAGTCTCATTTAAAAATTTAGTAGCTGCGCCGAATGGAGAAATAATAGTATTTGAAAGTGGTTTGCATTTTTGGGTATGGTCAGTTCAAACAAGAACATTTCTTAAAAAAATAGATAAACAGAATCAAGATAATATCCAATGTTTACAGATTACACCAGATAGCAAATGGTTGATTTCCATCTCATCAGACAAGACGTTAATTGTTACAGATATAGATACATCGAATGTAATAGCAAAAATTAGTGAACAAGCAATTAGAGGGGAATGGAAAGTTATTATCTCTCCTGATGGACAAGACATGATTGGTTATGTAGGAGATAAAAAAATTAAGATATGGGATCTCAAAAAGTTGGAGAGCTTTTATTTTGATGATTCGATTGAAGATGAATCTCAGTTTGGAAAAACTGTTTATGATATTACATTTACACCAGATGGTAAGAAGATCGTTTTAGGAAGAGGTCAATATAAAATTAAAATTCTTGATTTGGCTGATAATTGTAGTCAGTTATTAGAGATAGATGGAAACAAGGTCTTTTCTGATTATCAATATATCCGATCTATTACTGTTTCACCTAATAGCCAAAGAATTATTTCATCATCTGGAGAAGGTAATGTTCATGTTTGGGATATTACTTCAGGGCAAATGCTTACAGAGTTTCTTTGCCATCCTTTAAAAAAGGATAAGATTAGAGATATTAATTCAATAGCAATCACGCCAGATGCAAAGTATATTATTACTGCATCAGCAGATAATTCTCTAAAAATATGGGAATTACAGCAAATTAAAATTCTAAGGAACGGGCAAATTATTGTTAAGCCTTTACTATATAAGGAGCTTATTGGTCATACTGATGAAGTAAAATCGGTTATGATAACTCCAGATGGAAAGAGAGCAATATCTGGCTCTCAAGATGGAACGGTTAAGGTATGGGACATTTTAACAGGTAAAGAACTTAACAGTTTTAATTGTCAATCAACAAACTCTGGCTTTGGGGTGGGTAAGGCAATTCTTTCCTTTGATGGGAAGCAAATATTTTCTGTTCACGAAAGAAATCTTGAAGTTAAGATATGGTATCTTGAATTTCAGGAGAATAGTAAGACTCTTGATTTAAAAACAGGGTCGATTCCGTTTGGTGATGGTTTAAGTAGTCGTACAGATGGGCATGGACAGCCAATTACTGATATTGTTGTAACTCCTGATAATCGATATCTTGTTACCTGCTCCTATCATGACTCCACTGTCATGCTCTGGGATTTGCATGATCTTTTTCAGCAAGACCTACCAATGTTTGGAGATCAGACAATAAAATATCGTCCTAAGCTTCTATCTAGTTTTTCTTTTGAGACTCTTTTGAACTGTTGTGCTATTTCACCTGATGGAAAAACAATTGCGGTTGGTGATGAATTTAATAATGCTCATATACTTCAAATCGAAAATATCGAATTTGACAAATCTCTTGATTTAGCCATGATTGCCTCAGTAGATAAGTTAAGCTCAAATTTAACATTTGAAGATAACATTATATCTCTTGAATTATATAAAAAAATCTTAGACTTAGAAGAAAAGCAATCAATTAGTAAGTTTCCGCATTTAAAATTATTTATTTTTAATTTCTTTATTCCTTTTGCTTTTATCATCGTCAATTCTCTAACTCAAATAGAGCTAATTTCAATTTATTTGCTTAACCTGATTCCTCCTTATTTCAACTTATCAATTTCTACATATTCCATAAGAGCAATTATAGTTTTATCAATAACATTATGGTTGTGTGCTGCGGCAATGCGGAGTTTAGCTGGCAAGGCTAGAACAAACTTGAACAGAATATCTAAAAATACAGAAAATACATTTAAAGTATTATTATTCCTTTTCCCTGCCTTTTTTATTACTCCAATTCTTGCAGACATAGGTTCTATAAATGGTAGAAATCTTGCTTCTAAAGAGTATTGGATTCTTTTTATTATAGCAAGCTTTTTTGTATTTATCTTTACAAAAATAGAAAGATATGTTAGAGCCCAGCCATTAGATTTTATTAATCCTATTGTACTTATAGGCAGTTCTTTGTCACCTCTACTAGGAAGTCATCAAATTCTTGGTTCTATTTACTGGTCTGTTGTATTTTCTATTTTGTTTTCTAGAATTATTGATGCTAGTAATTGGCTAGTACCTTTAAAAAAGGTTGTCTATTTTATATCAATTTCTTGCGGTATTGTGTTTGCTCTAGTCATGAATCATTATAGTGATTCAGTATATTGGGATGCAACCATACCAGTGGTATTAGGTATATCTATATGGAATATTGCCTTTCACTCAGACGAGTCTTACTCGTTGAAAAATCCTCCACTAATAAGTTTGACTTTAGGTGTAATTATTGGGATTATTGTAAATTCGTTCTTCGGTTCAACATTTCTTAAATTCATATCTTCTAGCCTTGTTAATATTTGTTCAATCATTGGCTTTTTAATGGGAGGTGCTTTAGGGTTAATAGGTGCAGGGATTATTGCTGGTGCTATGTTTGGCTTAATTTATATCTTATTCATTCTTCCTCTTTCAATTGTTGATGAAGGACTTCAAAGGCTTATAATTCAGGTTAGAACCCGCACAAATTGAAGTCCCCTCTTCGTATTTTCACTATTAACTAAAGTCCTGAAATTTATTTATTGCGATCGCCGATCTTGTAGGGTGCGTTCCCTAATGCAAGTGCTACTGCTCCAGCGATCGATTTTTGGGGAACGCACCATGCCCATTGATTGAAGCTGTGGGTTTAAGTGCGATGCCGCCCTTGTAGGCCTAGTTGGGGAATGTTAGCGAAGATTCCCGATGTTTAGGTTAAAATAGAGGGCAAAAGTTGCCCCAGGGTCAAGCCAATGACAGTTCGACAACCCCGCTACAGCAAAGAAGAATTCGCTCGACGTGGTAATGAGATTTATGAATCTCAGGTACGTTCTCAAGTGGAGGAGGGAAATCAGGGGAGAATTGTGGCGATCGACATCGAAACTGGAGCGTTTGAGCTTGCCGACGATACGATTACTGCTACCGATCATCTCTAGGAGCGTGTCCCTGATGCTCAACCTTGGCTGATTCGGATTGGACATAGAGCCGTCTTCCGTTTTGGCAGTCGCAGCCAGAGAAAACCCGTATGATGTGTGGGGATGGGTCTTTTGTATGGCTTTAAACTTCAGATTGAGGCAGTGGAAGGTGGGCGCGTTACAATTGAAGCGCTATGACTCAGCCAAAGTTATCGGTGAAGACGGTCTAACTTTACCGTTATACTGAATCGGTTTTTCATAGCATGATTAACCCCCAATCCCACTTGAAAAACCCGCTCCCTTCTCCCCGCCCTCCTATACCTTTTAAACAGGATTTAGTATGACTATCTAGGGTTTGCTGAATAAGTACGGGCGAAGCATTCGGATAGAAAATCTACGTTTTCACCGATAGGTTATTGCCCGAATGCTTCGCCCCTACAGGACGCGGGCCGATGAAGACGCAAGGTTTTGAACGACGATTCTCTCAAAATCTTGCACCTGTTTCGCTCGTAAAGCCCAAAAACCCTTACTTTGCCTACATTTCAAATTTATTCAGCAAACCCTATCTAAATTACTGGTTAAGACTGTCTATGAGCAGGGAGCAGGGAGAAAAAACCTGACTACTGACTCCCGATCGCCGACAAAACCTATCCCAAAACGATCGAATCGCGCAGGGATTGAATTTCCTCGGTTTGTAAACGCGCTCCAAAAGTAGAAACCACCCGGGCAGCCGCTAGAGAAGCGAGATTTCCCGCTCCTTTGTAACCCATACCGTGGGTAATACCGTAGAGAAACGCACCTGCATACATATCCCCTGCACCGACGGTATCGATCGCCTGTACGGGATGGGGGTCGATTTCCAGCAGATTTTCGCCATCATAGATCAAAGAACCACTAGCACCCCGGGTGATAGCGAATCCTTTGGCAATGGTTTTAAAATAGGCGATCGCTGACTCGATTTCCTCGCTGCCGGAAATAGTCAAAGCTTCCGACTCATTAGCGAAAACGAAATCTAACCCGGTTCCGATCATTTCCAGTAATCCCTCCCGGAAGAAGATCGCCATATTGGGATCCGACAGGGATAAAGCGGTTTTAACTCCAGCAGCCTGAGCAATTTCTCGCCCTTTAATAGCGGCAGCTTTGGCAGTGGGAGAGGTGACGAGATAACCTTCGAGATAGAGATAATCGGCATTAGCGATCGCTGAGGGGACTAATTCCCGTTCGGAAATTTCCCCAGTGATGCCGAGAAAAGTATTCATGGTGCGATCAGCATCGGGAGTCACAAAAACTAGACATTTTCCCGTGATTCCCACCTCTTTTTCGCCGCCGTGTTCATTGGTATGCAAACCACAGGCCCGCAGATCTTGTAGATAAAACTTGCCCAATTCGTCATTGCCCACTTTACAGGAATAGAAACCTCTACCCCCCAACTGAGCGATCGCTACTAGGGTATTCGCCGCCGATCCGCCGCCGCTGCGTTTACAATCAAAAGCCAATTTTTCCATCAACTGGGTTTGACGATTTTCGTCCACCAGCGTCATCACTCCTTTATCGATGCCTAATTCTTGCAGTAATTCAGGAGAGACTTGAAATTCCATATCGACGAGCGCGTTACCGATCCCATAAACGTTGTATTGTTTGCCCATAATTTAGTCGATCGCCTAAAAATACTTTGTTATTGATAGTAGGGAAATAAGGGGCAAAAAGCTAGGGGCTGTTTTCAGCCGGAGAATACCATAAACAAAAATAATGGGTGTGCTAGTCTCACACCCCCAGTAATTTGTGTTAAGTTTTGTTTAACGAAGCCACTTTAAGCCTCATCGTAGGCTTCTAGATCCAACAGATAAAGATAAGGTTCGGCTAATTCCTGCCTTTGAAAAGCGATCGCTCGCAACAGATGCCAATCCCGCAAAGCCTCGAAAGGGTTACTATACTCATCTTTTTCTAGTCGTTCGGCTAAAGAAGCAATATCAGCGGCGGTATATTTGGCAATATCTTGATCAGTGAAGCTTATAACTGTCATTTCTGCACCTTCCTCGACCTTTGTTCTATTTCTAGCCTAACATATATTCTGAGTTGAAAAAATGCCTTGACCGCCAAGTTAAGAACTGTAAATGGAAGGGTAATTGTGGTACAATTCCAGCAAAAAAGCTATTTTTGGTTGATCTTCTATGAAAACAGCCCTCATTACCGGTGCTTCCACCGGTATCGGTGTCGTCTTTGCCCGTCAACTTGCCCAACGGCAAATGGAGCTAATTTTAGTCGCTAGATCTAGGGATAAACTAGAACAATTAGCAGCGGAATTGGGGGAACAATACGGGGTAAAAGTGACGGTTATCGTCCAAGATCTGACCGTTGCTGGAGCGGGAAAGCTAGTATATGATACGGTGAACCAAAAAGGAATCAACGTTGATTTACTGGTCAATAATGCCGGTTTTGGTGATTATGGGGCTTTTAGCGAACAGGATTTAGCCCGACAGTTAGAAATGATCCAGTTAAATAATCTGGTACTGGTGGAATTAAGCCACTATTTTCTTCGTCCGATGCTTGCTGGTGCTGGGGGGGCAATTATCAATGTTGCTTCCATTGCCGGGTTTCAACCGCTGCCCTATCTTTCCGTTTATGCGGCGACAAAAGCTTTTGTCCTCAGTTTTAGCGAGTCTCTCTGGGCAGAAAATAAAGACAAAGGCGTTGAAATCCTCGCTCTTTGCCCCGGTCCGACGGAATCTAATTTTTTTGAGGTGGCCCGATTTCCCAGTGCCTTTATGGGCAAAAACCGCCGGTTAGATTCGGCGGAAGTGGTGGTACAAGAGGCTTTAACTGCCTTGGCAAACAAACGCCCCAACGTGGTAGCTGGTAAATTGGCTAATAAAATTATCGTCAATCTGCCCCGTTTTTTGCCCAGAAGTTGGATCCTGTCTTTGATAGAAAAGCAATTCAAGCTATAACTAGAATCAAGCGAATTAGAGCAATTGCTGATAGGATTTTAAGGGAATACCTGTCCGGTTTCTTACTTCGATGGCCGAACGATAGACACCGTTTTTTTCTCTTTCGGCGACAATTTTATCAGCCACGGAAAAGTCAAGACCGAGATTGACTAATTCCGCAACGGAGTAGTAGTTTAAACAACGCCAAGAAACGTCAACTTCTTGGCGAATATCGTAGGCAAAGATAACCAAAGGTTCTAATTTTTTGAGATAATTTTCTGGTAAACCAGCTAGGAAGTGTAATTCTTCTAAATGGGTAAAAATATGTCCTTCGTTACGGACAGAAACGATATCATTGGCATAGACAATCGGCAACCCTAATTTATAAACCAGATCGTTGGTGGAACAGCTGTTAATATCAATTTTTTCGAGAGGAGAGGATGACTGTCTGGAATTGGTTCTATTTCCCGAAGCTATTGGATGGGAATTAAGCTGTTGACGGATGTATAAACCCAGTCCGATTTGGGCAAACCAAATTACGATAAAAGACTCTTGTGTAAGGAAAATAAGGGAGATAATTGTCAAGGCAATGCCGACGGATAACCAACTTTGGTTATTAGTTTTTTTGCCAGCATTAGCAATGGCAAGTCCCCCGAAAACTGGGACTAAAGATAGCCAGATCCACTCGGAAGATTCGGGAGGGCGAGGAGAGAGATTAGACATATTTTTTTAAAGAGAATCTAAATATTTTCTGCGTTTTTCTTCGTATTCTTCAGCAGTAATAATTCCCTGATCGTAAAGTTTTTTAAGCTGGAGTAAAGTAGCGGTTTTTTGCTGGGCTGATTCTGGCAGTCCTCGCTCTCTACTGCTGGGGAGATAGTTAGGATTATATTTAGCATCAAAAGCTTGATCTGACATGATGATTAAACCAATAAATTCAAAAAAAGCAATGATGCCGGGGATAAAAGTCCAGAAGAAAAGTAGATAAAAAATACCTGCCAAATTCTCCCCTAGATAAAACTTATGGATGCCAAGATAACCAAGAAAAAAGGCTAGTAAAGCCGCTATAGTTCTATTTCTCATAATTTTTGAGATTTCCCTAATTTAGCCAAAAGAAAGTATAAAACCACGATGCCTGCCTGTAATTCCAAGAGAGTAATATAACCCTTGATTAGATAATTTAATTCTAGGGAGGAATTAAAGGCAAAAACTAGCACACCCAAGACTAAAAAAGGCAGTAAACGCCAGCCAGACTTGGGTATTTTTATTACCGTACTATTAACCTGATTCATGGGCTAATTCTCTAGGTTGGTCTTTTTCGGTGATAGTCGCAAAATCGCTCTTTGTCAAAAGTTGGTTTGATTAACTTTTAGCATCTCAACCAGAATATTATGGGCATCCTTGGCTGATTCTAGGGTGCGCTCAAAAGGTATTCTAATTGTTTGACTCTCCCCTAATTTTTCTATGGCTAAATCCATGCCTTCGGGATCGATGGAGAGCATTTGAGCGGTTTCTGCATCGGTAATATTACCGTAAACTTGAGCGTAGAAAAGCACGGCATCACCGTGATCTTTATTCATGTGTTTACAGATGCGATCGCTAATGACGGGAGTGATAGTTTCAGACATAATGTTCTGGAAAAAAATCGATGATAAGGTGGGGACAGATAAAAGCCAGTTCTAAATCGAGGCCAATGGGGGGGATATTAGCTAGGGTAGCGTAATTAATCGCTAATTGCCAGATAATTTGGGCGTGAGGATGGCAGGTATCAATAATAAGTTTAATATTATTTTCTTGACAAAAATCCTTAATTGTGCATTGCTCTAATTGTCCCACTTATGGTCAATCGGGGCAGAGAGTAAAGTCTGGGGCTGCCCGTGCAGTTAAATTGCCTGTTGAGATGAAACAAGAGGTAATAGTAAAGGGATTGGGTGAGATTCAGCTAATCTCAGGATAGGCGATTAAAATGCCTCTTAGCTTAAAATCTCACACCCAGTCCCCACTAACAAACTTTTTCAGTACACCCTATGTATTTTATCGTTCACAACCGACAACAGAAGCGGTGTAGGTATTACCGATATGCTGAATACCATTGACAAAAAGATTGACTAAGAAAGGTTGATCATTTGCCCGTACTGTAGCAGTAATTGTTAAGGGTTTATCAGGTTCGATTCGTACTCCATTAGTATTAAAAAATTCCTCGTTAGTTTGATCGCTATACTTGAGAAACAGCCGGATATCAAAGGAAGCAGCCCGGGGAACAGAAACCGTAACGATAAACCTCTGAAAACTTCTCCCCCCCGGCACTGCCCAATCGGTATTCCAATTATTACGAGTTATCGTGACACCGAAAGGCCCTGGAACAGTGGGTTGTGAGACAGTTTTCGTAACTTCACTACCTTCACCGCCTAATAGAGAAAGTGGCCGACAATTTTGCGCCGCTGCCGGTAGATGTAAGCTTAATAATACTGCCGATAGACCTAAGTAGAAAAGCACGGCATCACCGTGATCTTTATTCCTGTGTTTACAGATGCGATCGCTAATGGCGGGAGTGATAGTTTCAGACATAAGATTCTGGAAAAAAATCGATGATAAGGTGGGGACGGATAAAAGCCAGTTCTAAATCGAGGCCAATGGGGGGGATATTAGTTAGAGTAGCCTAATTAATCGCTAATTGCCAGATAATTTGAGCTTGGGGATGACAGACATCATTAACGAAGGCAGGGGGCGGTCGGCAGGGGGCGGTCGGCCGTTTTTGTAACGGGGATTTATGCCCCGCTCCCAAAACTTTTCGCCTTAAGGCGAGGTTTTAGACCCGATTTTTTCGATAACAGAGTTTACCCACAGATGGTGGAATTAAACCGATGCTCTGGGGTTGACCCTTCGGCTTCGCTCAGGGTCATTGATATTCTGGTCGGATTTCATCCCCCGCAAAGGTGAGTATCTTGTCGAAAAATCTAGCGGGGGCATTCATCCGACATTTTAGGTAAGATCCAGGGCTGCCCGCACAGTTAAATTGCTTGTTTAGATGAAACAAGAGGCAACAGTAAAGGGATGGGGAGAGATTCAGCTAATCGGATAGGCGATTAAAATGCCTCTTAGCTTAAAACCCCACACCCGTTCGGACCTCGGCGTGAGACTTCGGTGTGAGACTTCGGCGTGAGCTTTTGTCGAACGCTCAGTAGTTGGCGTTGTCAGATCAGAATATGAAAGATGCAATGCAATCCTTGCTATCAAGGTAATTTCAGTTCCAAGCTGATTCGGATCATCTTTCAATTTGACAACGCCTTTCCACCTCTTCGACCCCATCTTGCTCCCAAAAATGAGCGGACGATGAGTTAAGACTCTTCCTCACTCTTGATGGCAGGACAAAATGACTGCGATAATCATACCGTTACTGCGGTTTAGCACTCTGTGTAAGGTTTTTACGACCTAAGAGTAGATATACGGAAGGAACAAAATATAACGCTATTAAAGTGGCGCCACCTAACCCACCGACAATACTAATCGCAAGAGGTGGCCAAAAACCACTGGGATCAAATAATAAAGGGATAAACCCCATTATCGTGGTTAAGGTGGTCGCTACCACATGACGAGTTGCACGAATCACCACATTTCGAGTTGCTCGACGTGAACCAAGGCTGGCTTGAGCATCATGACGCAAAGCGTCAAGAATTACGATTGAATCATTAACACAGATTCCTAAAAGTCCAATGATCCCTAAAATCGCTGTAAACCCAAAAGGATAATTAAACAAGGCCAATGATCCTAAACCTAATCCTAAAGATAAAATGGCAACTATGATAATAATACTAGCCATACGGAAAGAATTAAAAGTGAGGACTAAACTGGCCACCATAACGATCGCTAAAACCCCAAGAGTTGCAATCAAATTACTTAAAGCATCCTGACGTTCTCCTTGTTCTCCGCCAAAATCCCATGAATAACCATAGGGTAACTGAAAATTACTCATTTCTAATCGTTTTTCAAACTCAGAGAGTACTTGTTCTGGTAATACACCAGCCGGAATAAAACCCTGTATGGTATTCATCCGTTGGCCATTACGACGTGAAATAGCAACAATATCGGGGACAATTTCCACATTTCCCACCGCTGATAAGGGAACAATTGTCGATGAAGTTGCAGAATTTCCTGAAGATAAGAGGTTTAATGAGCTAATTTCAGCTAGATTGCTCCGTTGACGATTAGAAGTCCGAACTCTCACAGGTAGTTCTTTTGTTCCTTCTAAAATCGAGCCTCCGACTGTTCCCTCTAAACTGGTGTCTAATTGACGAGCAACGGCTCTTTTATCTAACCCTGCTAAACGTAGCTTTTCTTCATTAAGATTGACAGCTAATTTGGGCAAACTTTCGCTTAAAGTGGCGCGAGTATGGATAATATCAGGGGTTTTAGCTAATTCGGCGCGAACTTGATCGCCTAAAGCCTGTAATTGGGCTAAATCTGACCCATATAAGCGTAATTCAATCGGTGCATCAAAAGGAGGACCCTGTTCTAATTGTCGGACAATAATTTGCGCTTGGGGAAAGGCTTGATCTAATTCTTGCTGTAAGGTGCGAATTAACCCACCCGACTTGACGTTTTTCTGAAGTTGAACAATTCCTTGAGCATAATTAGGAGATTGTTCTCGATTTTGTAAGACATTGTAGTAAAAAGAGGGCGCACTTTTCCCAATAAACCATTGAACGTCTTGAATTTCAGGATGCTGTAAGATTAACTTTCGGGCTTGCATCACTTGAGACTGGGTTTCGGGTAAAGACGCACTGATGGGTAATTCAAAGGTTAAATGAAATTGTTCGCGATCGGTGGGGGGAAAAAACTGTTGTTGTAGGGTAGGAAAGCTAATAAAACCCCATAAGGGAAGAATAAGAATAAGGGAGATCGCTAATAAGGGACGTTGAAAAGTGCGATCTAAACTCCACTTATAAAGGGAGGTTAAACGAGAATGGGTAAATCCGCTTTGCCACCAATATCCATTTGTGGGGGTTGGTTGCCAATGATGTAATCTTCCCGCTAAGGCAGGAATCACGGTGACAGATAGAATAAACGAGCTAATTAGGGCTAAAATTACGGTTACTCCAATCGTTCCCGTAAATTCTCCAGTTGCTCCTGAAGCGGTAGCAATGGGCAAAAAAGCGATAACACTGGTAAAGGTAGAAGCGAGTAAGGGAATAAAAATATGATGTACGGTAGTAGCAACGGCTTTGAGCGGTGATATACCTTCTTCTTCTTTTAAAGCCATTTGCACCTCATCAACCACAATAATCGCATTATCAATTAATAATCCCAAAGCGATAATTAACCCTGTCACCGAAATTTGATGTAGGGGAATGCCTAACACCTTCATACTGCCAAAAACCATCAAAACTGATAAAGGAAGGGATGTTCCCACGATTAAAGATGACTTCCAGCCCATGACCACAAAGGTGATCCCAAAAACCAAGATAGCACCAATAATCAGGTTTGATAAAACCGAGTCCAGTTGTTGCTGCACATAACGACTTTGATTAAAGATAATGTGTAGGCCAATTCCTTGAGGAAGGTTTTTTTCAAATCTTTCTAACTTAGCCTTGGCGACTGTCATCCAAGAATCTAAGCGTCTATCAGATTCCACAAAAGCAGCAATTGCGATCGCCCGTTTTCCCTTAATCATCGCGACTTCTCTGGGGGGATCTTCAATTCCTTTACTAATATTTGCAATATCACCTAATCGCACTACTTGACTAGACGAACCTGATTTAATTGATAAACGATTTAAACGGTCTAAAGAATCTAATTCTCCTTCAATTTCCAGCAATAAGTTACTTTGTTCGCTTCGTAATTGGCCGGCAGCAACTTTGGCATCACTTTCTAAGATTTGTTGAGATAGGGACTGTATGGTTAATCCTAAATGGGTTAATTGTTGGGGAGCAACTTCAACTCGAATTTCCTCCGTAGGATTGCCAAATAATTCAACTTTTTCTGTTCCTTCAATTAACCGTAAATCATCTTCTAATTCTTGCGCCCAACGGCTCAAAATGCCATAATTCGGAGGGCTTGATAATTGCCAAGTTAAAGCAACAATTAAGGCGTTGGCTTTGGGTTTTGATTCTTCAAATTCAGGGAGAGAAGTTCCCGATGGTAATTGAGAAACAGCATCATTGACTTTATCACGAATTTGTGACCAAACGGGATCAACATCGGTAATTTGGTCATTTAATTCAATGGTAATGCTGGAGAAGCCAAGCTGAGAGGTAGAATCAATATTTTGAATTTCTTCAACTTCTAGTAAAGCTTGTTCTAATTTATCAGTAACTAGCGTTTCTACTCGTTCAGGGGTTGCGCCTGGAAATTGGGTGTTAATGACCGCAAAACGAGGGGTTAATTCGGGATCTTCCATACGAGGTAAACTGAAAAAGGAAGATAAGCCCCAAACGGCGATCGCCAAAATAGTTAAAACTAATAATCGGACGTTTTTATAAAAGATGGAAGACATAGGAGAATGATGAATTAAGAATTGAGAATTATGAAGTTCGGGGGAGAAAGTAATAAGTAATAAGTAGGGTTTGCGGCAAAAAGTTTTTCCTGGGGGCAGGGTGTGGGGTGTAGGGTGTGGGGTGTAGGGTTTTACCCATTTTCAGGTGGTCAATTACCTAATTTTCAGGGAAAAAGTCCCGGAATTTTCTCCGCGATCACTCCCAGATCTGGTACTTTTTGATTTCCCAAAAGTCTAAAAGTCTTACCCAACAAGGTTTTTAGATTTATTCAGCAAACCCTAAGTAGGGAGGCACAATTATTTGTCGGATGGGTTAGCGGTAGCGTAACATAATCGGGCGTTGGGTTTCATGCTTCAACCCAACCTACGTTCTGCTCACTGTTTACTGTTTACTAATTGTTACCTTTTGCCCCGAAATAATGCGATTTGTGCCATTAGTAATCACTTTTTCGGTTCCGTCTAATGTTCCTCGCACGAGAACTCGCTCCCCATCGGTGTATAAAACCTCCACATCCCGACGTTCTACGACAAATCCTTGGGCTGCATTCCCATCTCCTAGGACATAAATCGACCATAATCCTCGAATTCCCTTAACAAGAGCGGTACTAGGTAGCCAATAACCCGAAGTATTAATGTTTTGTTGCCATTTCCAGGTGACAATTTGTCCAGTGGTTAGCAGCGGTGAGGTAGCCTCGCCGCTACTTCCTGCTCCTTTAACTTGAAAAACCACCGTCACGGTACGACTAGCAGCATCTAGTTCAGGTAAAATTGCCTTAACGGTCGCTGAATAAGATTTTTGGTCAATTTTTAGGGTTTGTGATTGTCCGATCTTAATCTCAGAAGTCAGGGACGTAGGAACACCAATATGGGCTTTAACGCCGTCTAATTGTACCAAACGCACCACCCCTTGACCCGCTTGTACCGCCGTTCCTTGATCGAGATAACGTTTTTGAATTTTGCCCGAAAAAGGGGCTTTAAGAACGGTCTTTTCTAAATCAAGTTCAATACTAGCTAAACGACTATCTAGCTGTTTAATAGCTGCTTTTTGGGCTTCAATCACTTCCCTGCGAGTCCCTGCTAACAACTCATCCAGTTGACTTTGAGCCTGTTTAATCCTTGCTCGCTGTTGAGTTAAGATTTCAGGGCGTGTTCCTGCTAATAGCTCATCTAATTGGCTCTGGGCTTCATTAACCCTTGCCTGTTGACTATCCATATCTGTGACCACTTCGTCAAACTGTTCACGAGAAATAGCCCCTTGCGTATAAAGATTCTGTCGTCGCTCCTGTTTACTACGAGCCAAAGCTAATTGTGCTTGCAGGGTTTTCAAACGCGCTTGGGCTGCCGCAATGGTTTCAGTGCGAGGTCCCACTTCCATCTCTTGTAGTTGAGCTTTTTCTTGAGCCAAATTTGCTTGGGCTGCGGCAATGGTTTCAGCACGAGAACCCGCCTCCATTTCTTTTAATTGTGCTAAAGCCTGTTGTTTTTGGGCTAATAAGTCTTGTGTTTGGGCGATTAATTGACGGTCATCTAAACGAGCAAGGGGCGTTCCTTGATTCACCCATTGTCCTTCTGTCACCAGCAGTTGAGTCATTGTTCCTCCTCGTTCAAACCCTAAATCACTGGTATTTTGAGCGACAATTTCCCCAGTGTAAGTTCGAGACTGTTGATAAGCATTGACCTGTACTAGCTGGTCGATTTCAACGGGGAGAAGATGTTTATTTTCAGCAACCGAAGGGGCGATTGGTTGAGTTGGTTGACTGATTGACCCAATCCCATAACCGACTCCTAACAATAAAAGTCCCCCAAGATACCATCGCCGAACCCCTTGGAAACGGCGTTTTGATTGTTTTTGAGGTTCAGAAGAGGTGGCAGTGATTTTTAGGGGATATTCCGACATAGGAGGTGACATAGGATGGTTATCTGGCATAAGTCTATTCATTAAAGAATTTAACGTGAAGACGGGGATGGGTCTCAGCTTATCTACAACTGCTGTCCTATTCTTTCCGAATTTTATTTTTCAAACGACACCCTACGGCAATAATGCCTAAACTCATTAAGCCAAGGGTAACAGAAGGTTCAGGAGTCGAAACAATTCTCAGTTGCAGGGGAAATTGAATAGAAACCACGGGATTTAATGGGCCAATTGAGGGATCGATAAAAACGTCATCTGGGACAACGGCGGCATCTTCACTGACTAATTGTACTTTATTAGAACCCACATCGACTAAGAAAGCATTGGCTAATCCGTCAAATTCTCCGAGCAGGCCAGCTACCTTAGAAACACTAAAGGGATCACTAATAATCGCTTCAGAGTCATCATCAGGAGCGGTGGTTGCGCCATATTCTAAGAATGAATAAATATCGCTATAACCAAAGCTAAGAATTTTAGTGTTGTCCAACAATAAAAAGCTTTCTACTTCCTTAGGATTAGCGGCATAAATGCGTTCTTCTAGAGAAGATGTAGGAGAGGAAAAATAGTTCTGTCCATTGATATCATCTCCTAAATTCCAACTCTTGGTAAAATCCCCGTTTTTAGGACCAAAACTAAAGCCAATACGACCGACATTAATACTGTTATTGGTGAGGAAAGTCGCAAAGTTAGAAAATCCTGTAATATTATTTAACAATGTGGCGGCTCGGGTTGCTCCTAAAGGATTAACCAAATTTTCGGGACTAAAATCAATCCCCGCAGCATAATAGGGGGCTGGATTTCCGGGTGAATTTAAACTGGTTTCAGTGTGACCGGCGCCATAGCCCACAAATCCTTGAGGAGTCGGGTCTGTTCGTTTTCCAAATAACCGCAAACAGTTATTAGAAGCAATAGGCCGAGTTGCAATAAATTGGATGGAACTAAAATCAAATAAATCACCTGTTTCACAACTAGCAGCACGAGTGGGAAGGGGAGCTAATAAAGTGGCTGTTCCAGCGGTAGTTAGCCCAAGCAATAAAGCAAAATGACGCATAGACATGAGTTTTTTCCTAATTCAAAATAGAGAGATTCTGAAAAACCTTTTGTAGTTTTTGCTGATCAGCATATTTCTAAATTGCTGAAGATTAGAGATTTAGATAGATTAATTTTAGATTTGATGATTAAGTTTTTTTAAGTTCAATCTATCTAGACATCATCTAAGTAGGGAGGCACAATTATTTGTAGGATGGGTTAGCGGTACCGTAACCTGTGCGGGCGTTGGGTTTCATGCTTCAACCCAACCTACGTTCATCTTATATTTAATTCCACCCACCCACTTATATCTAGTTTAAAATAGGAAAGTCCTCAGCAAAATGGAGAATCTTTGGCAGAAGACGACTTTGACTGCGATTAACAGCCCGAAGGTATCGACTAATGTGAATCTCTTTCTTCCTTTAATCCGTTTCCCCGCATCATAACCCACCTCTTGATTAATCATCGTGGCGGTTTTGACCGATTGGCTGTCTAAAACTCCCGCGCTCGCCGCCGTTAGATGACCTTCCATCGTCCTGACGTAATCCCGGAGACAGTTATGGATTTTCAGCCATGTTCCGTCTTGAGTCCACTTTCTCAAGTAGTAGTAAGCTAAGACGCATCTTAACCGCCTATCCTTAGATTAGCTAAATCTCCCCTAATCCCTTTACTTTTGCCTCTTGCAAGAGTGCAAGAGTGCAAGAGTGCCTCATCTCAACAAGCAATTTAAATGCGCGGGCAGCTTATACTGTCTCGTCGGGTAGTCCTGGGGCAGCCACCGCCACGCGCATTACCTACAGAGGACGTAAAATAGGGCGTTGATGACACCGATGCAAAAGTTAGTTCGGGTCTAGGTTTTAAGAAATTCCGCCAAAGAAGATTGGCTCTCCTCTTATTTGTGTGATAAGTTTAACTGAATATAGGATCGATCAATCTTTGTGTCCTTTGTGATTCGTTCCACTCACTCGCCAGGAGGATTGTATCTTAGAATACATTTTACCCACCAAACCTAAGAGAGCCGAAGATTCATATCTCAAATCAGCAACGCCTTGCATGACTATGACTACTTACTCACCGTTCGCTCATTTCTCGAACCGAAAATTTGATAGATTGCCTCAAATGCAGTCTAGCAAACGCATTGAGCGTTCTACTCGAATATTTATTAGCACAAAAAGACCATTGGGAAGTTAACGAATTGATCAGGGTTTGAGCGAGTCAATTGGCGATCGCATTATCGGCACTTTTCTGCTTACCTTATTCGCTAAAAAGCATACAGGATAAAGGTAACAGCAATTTTAAAACCCTTCCCTTAAAAAATTAAGCGCACAATGAGTACTTAAGTACCTAGGCAAAATTATTTACACATGACGATCATTGCCCCGTAAGGGTTTTAGCTCGATCGGGCAGGTAATTAATTTTGCATGACTACTTACTATAATTTGAAGTGCGGAATGTGGGTTTTAAAAATTTGCGGAAAGACGCATCTCCGCTTGTAGAGCAAAGATAAGCTCAATACAGCACTTTCCGAGACGGATCATCCCATGCAATCACCGAAAGGCTTACTGTATAAGCACTTCAACCCTAGAAGTTGTACTTGAGCGATCAGCCAAGTGCTATAATTTCCTTATCAAGAATTAAGAAGATCAGGAAATCAGTTTTGTTTGTGATGGAGTGAAAACTATCTTTTGTGGTCAAAAAATTATCTATTTTGAAAATTATAGGAACAGTCTCATGCTTTTAACTCCAAACTGTAACCCTCTTAACTCCCTTAACTTCTCTCATTCTACGGCTAACTTTCTTAATGCCGTCCCTCAGCAAGAAATAGCTGAATCCATATCTGTTATTCAATATTTAATCAATCAAATCCCTGAATCTGTGTTGTGGATCGATTCCCAAGGAGGGATTAAGCATTACAATGATGCGGCTTGTGCTTTATTGGGATATTCCAGAGAACAGTTATCTAATTTGACTATAGAAGAAGCTGCTCAAGATTTTTTAAACTCAGATTGGTCTAGATACTGGAAATTAATTCAACGTCGAGGTTTTGGACGTTTGATCACACACCATCCTTATTATGGGGATCATCAATCCCTCGATATTACGGTTAACCTTCTCAAATATGGAGATCAAGATTATATAAGCATAGTAGCTCGTTCCTTAAATTTTCTAGAATCTGAAAAAGATGGCTACGCTTGCAGAATTCATCCTTCTGTTAACTCAAAACAAGCTCCTCAATCGTTGATACAGCCTTCTTCTACCCCGCAACCGAATTTCTTTGATTCTTTGGCTTCTTTCTACCCTAATAGTTCTCAATTAAAACCCGTTTTTGAGTTTATTGAGGCAAATTATAGTCAACCGATTACCCTCAATGATGTGGCTGGAGCGGCTGGTTATTCTCCTGCTTATTTAACCAATTTAGTTAAGCGTCGCACCGACAAAACGATTATTCATTGGATTGTGGAACGAAGAATGCTAGAAGCCCGATCCTTGTTACTGAAAACCCATGAGTCAATTACCAAAATTGCCGCCACCGTTGGGTTTACTGACCCCTATTATTTTTCCCGTCGCTTTAGTCAGTTACATAAAGTATCTCCTAAACGTTGGCGAGAAAAATATCAAACTCAAGTAGCTTAAATGATGGCTGAGTTTTAGGTTTTAGGTTCTAAGTATTTAAACTTTACACCTTACATAATCATGATTGAGGTGGGCAATGCCCACCTTAGTAGTGCTTAAATTATCCCTGTTTGATGGCAGGAAGAGACGGAGATTGACGAGAGAGTGAAAGGGTAATACCTAGTTGGGATAAATCAACCGTTTTATAGTTTAGGATAAACCCTAAGCCATATTTTTCTACCACAGGAATCGGTAATTTGGCGGCATGACTATAAACCACTCTAACGGTATCTTGGCTTCCTTTATTGGGTGAGTTATTAGGTTTTTGTTCAACAAATTGACCCAAAAACTGTAGAGAACTATAGGTTTTATTTGCTTGTTGGGCAATTTGGAGAAATTCAGAAACTGCTTGTTCTAATTCCTGCGTCAAGCTATTAATATTCTCCCCAATTTGTAACAATTGATACTCCTGTTTAGATAACAGTTTTTCTAGCTTATCTTGCAGTTCTGTTTCAAGCTGTACAACGGCTGAAGTTAATAATTCTTGGAGCATTTGCGGAGATTTATGAGCGGTTTCAATCGATTGAGTAGTAGGAGGAATCTGTTTGACAGATGGGTTAAGAACATGAGTCTCTATCATAATTTTTACCTAGTAACTAGCAAATTAATTTTGTTACCTTTTATTGTAGGATAAAGTAGGGTAAATTTAATGGATAATATTTTGTATTGTCTGCTAGGTTTTTCGATTATATTTATATAGTAAAAATGTGCTAAATTTGACCATAAAAAATAGGAATAAAAAAAATCCAGTTTTGGCGAAAAATAAAACATGGCTGATCAATGGGTAGAGGAATAAACTAGGAATATCAGTTAAGCAATCTTAGTTTGCTACAACACTTTTTTCACCTTAAAGGAACTTAAACCATGATGACAACTGTTCAATCCCCTTGTACCGTTGAAGACATTCAAAACTGGCTCGTTGATCAGTTTGCTCAACAACTCGATGTTGACCTTGATGACATTGATATTGAAGAACCTTTTGATAATTATGAACTCGACTCACGAAAAGCGTTAGTTTTATTAGGACGCTTAGAAAAATGGCTCGGAAAGGAATTAAATCCTGTGGTCATTTTTAACTATCCCACCATTGCTGAATTAGCAACCCGATTAGGGGAATTATATCTTTAACTTTTTCTTGTATTCTTTCTTATTCACTCTCTTCCTCATCACATTTTAGGAGAATTTCACCAATGGTTGCTACTAACACTAATGAGTATGATGTTGTGATTATGGGAGCAGGTTTCGCCGGGGTCTGTCAAGCAAGACACTTACTTCTAAATGTTCCCAACATTAAAATTGCACTGATCGATCCTCGTCCAGAAGAAAGAACTAATAAAGACCTCAAAATTGGCGAATCAATGGTGGAAATTGCCACCTTATTTGTCTGCAAAGAATTGGGGTTATATGAGTATATGATCGAAAATCATCCTCCCAAATTTGGACTAAACTTCCATTGGCCGAAAAAGAAGGACAAAACGACTACCACTGATGATTATTATCATATTTGGAATAATCGTCAACCGCCTTTGGCTTCCTTTCAAATGAACCGGGCAAAATTTGAACGGGATCTCCTAAAAATGAATAAAGCGATGGGAGCAACTTTTTATCAAGGTCGAGTTGTAGATGTTGATTTAACCTCAAAAGATGAACTCAAAACCGTTATCGCTAAAGTCGAAAATGAACAGATAACTCTCAAAGCAAAGCACGTTATTGATGCCGCAGGACGGAAGTTTATTATTGGTCAAAAAACCGATAATCTCCTATTTGGAGCAGATAATCTTTTTGGACTTGATACCGGTTCTGTTTGGGTTAGAGTTAACAATATTGATCGCACCATTTTTCACGATGGTTATGATCCTTATGGTACAACTTGTAGCCATTACTATGCAACCAATCATTGGTTTGGTCATGGTCATTGGTTATGGATGATTCCCACAGAAAAAGACTCCCAAGAAATCTCTATTGGAATTGCTCAACATCGCAGTGTTATCGCCAACGACCAAATTAATACTCAAGAGAAGTTTTATGCTTTCCTAAAAGCCAATCACAATCTACTTTATCGCTTAGTCACCTCTGGCGAAAATGTCGATTTTCATTATCTTCCTAGAGTTTCCCATACTAGCAAAACGATGTTTTCTCAAGATAATTGGTATGTAGTTGGAGATGCTGCTTGTATTTTTGATCCCTTTTACTCTTTGGGAACAAGTATGATTGCTTTTGCGATTGAAAGTATCACGGAAATTATTCGTTCTCAACTTGCAGGAGAAGCGGATACAGAAGAAAAACGGGCTGCTTACAATGACTTTAACCTTACCTATACTCGATTGAATAATCATCTCATTGAACACCATGATAAACAATTAGGTCATGCTAGTATCATGAGTTGGCGTATTTATGCCGAATATATGTGGTGGTTTGGGATTCAAATTCCCCTTTATGTCGGCAAATGGCATTTAGATACTGGCTTTATTTCCCGTTATGTGCCAAAAGTTCAAGCGGATATAAAAGGATATTGGCATCATCTCTATGAACAATTTAACCAATTAGTTGAGCAGAATAAAAATATTGGTTTTATGGATGCTCATCGTACTGATCAATTAATCTGGGGTTATCATACCCTCAAACACTTCGATGACTTTATCGAAAACACTAAATTTGAACCAAGACGGTGCAATGTTTTCGCTGGAATTAAAGCGACCAGTTTTTATACAGCAGTTTGGTATGCAAAGTTCCTCTGGAAAGGATTTGGTTTTTCAGCTTTTCTCAATCCAAAAAATCTGTCCTATCTGTTTGGACATCTTAATGGCGCAGTTCAATCTGCCATTACGGAAATGGTCTATAAATATTTGACTCGTAAGCTTTCTGATAATAGCCAAATTGAACAAACTCGCCAAGAATTTACCAACTATCGTTATCGTCCTCAACTAAATCCTTGGGTAAAAAAAGAAGTAAAAAGATCGCCCGAAAAAATACCTATTATTGTCTAAATTTGGGTTAATCACTTAGGCATAGGTAAAAGATAACATCACAAATCACAAGATAGCATCTTTTACCTTTAACCCTCCGCAATTGCTGTCTATTACTTACGGATCTCTCA
This sequence comes from Microcystis sp. M31BS1, assembly GCF_020245285.1. Lineage (NCBI taxonomy): Bacteria > Bacillati > Cyanobacteriota > Cyanophyceae > Chroococcales > Microcystaceae > Microcystis > Microcystis sp. M31BS1. The sequence continues at coordinate 43,245 of NZ_JADBVE010000169.1, read as the reverse complement.
ACTATGAAACCTATTGCAATTATTGGGATTGGCTGTCGTTTTCCTCAAGCCAATAATCCTCAGGAATTCTGGCAATTATTATCAAAGGGAATTGACGGCATCACCGAAATTCCTAAGGAGCGCTGGAATATTAATGAATATTATGATGAGAATCCTGAAACACAGGGGAAAATGAATTCTCGTCATGGGGGATTTTTATCGCAAGTTGATGGTTTTGATCCTAATTTTTTCGGGATTTCTCCTAGAGAAGCCTTATTAATGGATCCTCAGCAACGCTTACTCTTAGAAGTAGCTTGGGAAACCATTGAAGATGCAGGAATAACACGGGAACAATTAGCAGGATCGAAAACAGGTGTATTTGTGGGAATTGCCACAAACGATTATAGTCGCATTCATGCAGGATATAGCCACCAACCTCAAGGCTATGATTTAACAGGAAACTGCACAAATATCGCAGCCGGTCGTCTTTCCTATCTTTTTAACTTAAAAGGTCCTAGTTTAGCGGTAGATACGGCTTGTTCTTCCTCTTTGGTCGCAGTGCATCTCGCTTGTCAAAGTTTATGGAATGATGAGTCTTCAATGGCGATCGCAGCAGGGGTTAACCTGATTTTATCCCCTATTGGTCATATTGCGTTAAGCAAATTGAAAGCCTTGTCTCCTGATGGACGTTGCAAAACCTTTGATGAAAGCGCCAATGGATATGTGCGAAGTGAGGGAGTCGGTTGTATTATTCTCAAACCGTTGGCTCAAGCGATCGCAGATAAGGATTCCATTTATGCGTTAATTAGAGGAACTGCTATTAATCATGATGGACGCAGCAAGGGGTTAACGGTTCCTTATGGACCGGCACAAGAAAGCTTGATTCGATCAGCCTTGAAAAATGCTGAAATTGAACCAAAAGAGCTTAATTATGTGGAATTGCACGGGACGGGAACATCTTTAGGCGATCCCATCGAAGCGATGGCCTTGGGATCTGTGTTAGAAGAAGGACGAGACAAGGATAATCCTTGTTTGGTGGGATCGGTAAAGAGTAATATAGGACATCTCGAAGCAGCGGCAGGAATTGCCAGTGTGATTAAGATGGCACTTTCCCTGAAAAACAAGCAAATTCCGCCCAGTCTGCATTTTAACAAGCCGAATCCTTATATTCCCTTTGATAAGTTACCCCTTAAGCTTCAATCATCTTTAATTACCTGGCCACAACAGGAAACAACCGCCAAGGTGGGAATTAGTTCTTTTGGATTTTCGGGAACAAACGCTCATCTTATCTTAGAAGAAGCTAATTTATCTCACCAAGAACCAATTTCCTTAACTTTCCCTCATTTACTTCCTTTATCTGCCCATAGTCACGAAGCGGTTAGAGATTTAGCTCAAAATTATGAAGATTTCCTGAAAGATCAAGCTTTAACCGCTGAATTTGTCCAGAATCTTTGCTATAGTGCTGGTTTAAGACGGACTCATCATGCTCATCGTCAGGCGGTTGTGGTTCATTCTCCTGAAGAATTATTGAAGGGTTTAAAAGAGTTAGAAACGGTTGATTTATCGACTCAATCTAAGCCTTCAAAACGTAAAACAAACATTGCTTTTGTCTTTTCTGGCCAAGGACCTCAATGGTGGGCAATGGGACGGGAATTATTAGCAACAGAACCGGTTTTTCGCTCTGTTATTAAACAATGTGATACTTTGATTCAAAAGTATGCTAACTGGTCATTATTAGCGGAATTTAATGCGTCTGAAGCTCAATCTCGTTTACAAGAAACAGAAGTTTCTCAACCTGCTTTATTCGCTTTACAAGTTGGATTAGCTAAATTATGGCAATCTTGGGGGATTAATCCTAAATCTGTGGTTGGTCACAGCTTGGGAGAAGTTGCAGCCGCCCATTTTGCGGGAATTCTAACTCTTGAGGAAGCTATTCATTTGATTTGTCAGCGCGGACAATTGATGCAGCAAGCAACAGGAAATGGAAAAATGCTTGCGATTGAATTACCTGTTAATGAGGTAGAAAATTTAATAGCTGCTTGGGAAAATAAATTAGAAATTGCTGCCATTAATAGTCCCTATTCAACGGTTGTATCTGGGGAGTCTCAATCGATCGATCAATTAATTGCTGAATTGTCCCAAAACCATCCTCATATTTTTTACAAAGAACTCCCTGTTAATTATGCTTTTCATAGTCAACAAATGACTACTTTTGCGGATAATTTAGTTAAAAAATTAGGAGAGCTTCAGCCTCAAAAAAGCACCATATCAATTTTCTCAACCGTAACAGGTGATCAACAAGAGGGGACATTATTTAATGCCGCTTATTGGGGACAAAATATGCGTCAGACGGTACGTTTTAACCCTGCGATTGAAGCAATGATTAAATCTCGTCATACTATCTTTGTTGAAATCAGCCCCCATCCTGTTTTATTGGGATATATTAAAAGTACCTTGCGAGAACAAGATACTGAGGGATTTGTTTTACCCTCTCTAAGACGAGAACATTCTGAACGGGGAACGCTATTAAATTCTTTAGGAAAGCTCTACACTTGGGGACATTCGATTAATTGGGAAAAATTATATCCCGAAAATTGTCAGTTTGTTAAGTTACCGCTTTATCCTTGGCAACATGAATCTTATTGGGTAAGTGATGCTAAACCTCAATTTAAGTCTGTTTCGTCTGCTTCTAGTTTACTTAATTTATTAGTTGAAGGCAAAACTGAACAACTAACTGAACAGTTAAATCAAAGTGATCAATTATCACCTGAAGTCAAGCAATTTTTACCCCAATTATTACAGTTATTGGTTGGAGAAGATGCAATAATAGCAGGCAAGATGCCTATCCTACAGGATGTTAGTAAGAACTGTTACAAAGTGGAATGGCAACTCAGTCCTTTAAACTTAAAAAATAAGCCTTCTCAAGGAGAACGGTGGTTAATTTTTAATGATAATCAAGGAGTTGGTAAAGCCTTAGCAACAACGCTAAATGATGCTTATATTTTGGTGTCTTCTGGTCAAACTTATCAGAAGTTGGTGTCAGGTCATTATCAAATTAATCCTAATAATGTTAAGGATTTTCAACGGTTGTTACAAGATCTAACTGAACCAATCACCAAAGTGGTCTATTTATGGGGGTTAGACAGCGATATTAACTCCCAAACCTCTCAAACTCGTTCTTATGCCAGTTTATTGTATCTAACACAAGCTTTAGCTCAATTTAAAACTAAAGAACCCCCTAAACTTTGGGTCATAACACAACAAGCACAACCGGTGAATGATGCTGTTAAACCGCTTAAAATAGCGCAAACGTCCTTATGGGGAATGGGTCAAGTCATTGCCCTTGAATATCCTAATTTATGGGGAGGATTGATTGATTTAGAAGAAAAACAACCATCGTCTCAAGCAATTATTGCTGAAATAACAGAAAATCTAGGAGAAGATCGCATCGCTTTTCGGGATCATCAACGATATGTTGCCCGTTTAGTACCTAATAAAGCAATAAAAAGCTCAAACATCAATTTTAAAAAGACAGAAGCCAGTTATCTCATTACTGGTGGCTTAGGCTCTTTAGGATTAAGTTTAGCAGATTGGTTAATTGAAAAAGGTGCAAATCATTTAATCTTAACCAGTCGGCGAGCCTTAGCTGACCATTCAACGGATAAACAGGTAAAAATCAAAGCTTTAGAGGATAAAGGGGCTACTATTCAAGTAATTGCCGCTGATGTCAGTGATTATCAACAAACCCGTCAACTTTTTCACCAAATTCAAGAAAATTGTCCTCCCTTACAGGGTATTATTCATGCGGCAGGGGTTTTAAGCGATCGCACCATTGACAAGATGGATTTCCATTGTTTTGAGAGCGTATTTAATCCTAAAGCAGCAGGAGCCTGGAATTTACACCAACTTTCTCAAGATTTATCCTTAGATTTCTTTGTTTGTTTCTCTTCCATATCTGCTTTAATCGGATCACGAGGTCAAATTCACTATGCCGCGGCCAACCATTTCTTAGATGGTTTAATGCACTACCGTCGAGAGTCTGGACTCACAGGGTTAAGCATTAACTGGGGACCTTGGGCTAAAGGGGGAATGGCCACGCAAGGCTATGAAGAAGGCTTAAAACGCCTGGGAATCAATCCATTACAACCTAATTTAGCCTTGGATACTTTAGATGCTCTAATCCATGGTAATGTTACTCAAACAATGGTAGCAGAGATTGATTGGTCTAAGTTTAAAACGATTGTTGCAGCAAAAGGACGGGTGGCTTTCTTAGAAGCGTTATTCAAGCAAGATCAGGATAATTTTGTGCAAACGGTCGAGAATTTCCCCCAAACCATCCAAAAAAACCCTCCTCACCGACGAGTCACCCTATTAACCACTCGTTTACAGCAAGAAGTAGCGCAAGTCTTAGGAATTCACGGAGATACTTTACCAGATACTGATCAAGGGTTCTTTGAGATGGGAATGGATTCTTTAATGTCCGTAGAACTGAAACATCGTCTAGAAGGCTTATTTTCTGTCTCTTTACCTTCCACCTTTGCTTTTGAGTATCCCACTATTGGTGATGTGGTGCAGTATTTTGTCCAAGAAGTATTTGCTTGGGAAGATAATTCAGAAAATTCTCAGATTTCTTCGGAAACCGAGTCAACGGATGTTGTAGTACTCCACCAAGCCCTTGCTGAATTGGAGTTGCTGTCAGAAGTAGAAACAGAAGCCCTAATGGAACAGGAATTGGCGGAATTAGAAGCATTACTTTAACAGTGAACAGTTATCAGTTAAGTAGGTGGGTGGAATTAAATATAAAATGAACGTAGGTTGGGTTGAAGCATGAAACCCAACGCCCGCATGGGTTACGCTACCGCTAACCCATCCTACAAATAATTGTGCCTACCTACTTATCAGTTATCCGAATAACTAACACCTCACACCTAATATCTAAGGAGCATTTTAATATCATGGATTCTCATCATCAGAAAACAGAATTAACGCCGTTACAAAAAGCAGTTATTGCGCTTAAAGAAGCTCGTAACAAGATTGAAGCCTTAGAACGGCAAAAAAATGAACCGATCGCTATTATTGGCATGGGCTGTCGTTTTCCGGGGGGTGCAAATAGTCCAGAGGCGTTTTGGGAGCTATTATCAAGGGGAAAAGAAGTAATTGTCCCTGTTCCTAGCCAAAGATGGGATGCGGAGGCTTATTATGACGAAAATCCCGATCTTCCTAACAAAACTTATGCTCGTTATGGCGGGTTTATTGACGCAGTAGATCAATTTGATCCGCAATTTTTCGGGATGACTCCCCGGGAGGCGATCGCACTAGACCCTCAACAACGATTATTATTAGAGGTAAGTTGGGAAGCGTTAGAAAATGCCGGAATTGCACCTCAAAAGCTGACAGGGACGCAAACAGGCGTATTTGTGGGCATTGGCTTGGATGATTACGCAAAACGGCAAATTAAGCAACAAATTCCCATTGATGCTTATACGGGATCAGGAAATGCGTTTTGTTTCGCTTCAGGTCGCTTATCCTATTTTTTAGGGCTACAAGGACCGAGTTTAGCCATTGATACCGCCTGTTCTACCTCTTTAGTCACGGTACATCTGGCTTGTCAAAGCTTACGCAATAGAGAGTCAAATTTAGCTTTAGCAGGGGGAGTTAGTTTAATGTTATCCCCGGAGGTGACGTTATATCTTTCTAAAACCCGCGCTTTGTCCCCTGATGGTCGTTGTAAAACCTTTGATAAAGATGCAAATGGCTATGTGAGAGGGGAAGGCTGTGGAATGGTGGTCTTAAAACGCTTTTCTGATGCTATAAGCGATGGAGACAACATTTTAGGCGTAATTAGAGGCTCGGCGGTCAATCAAGATGGCCCCAGTAGTGGTTTAACGGTTCCCAATGGAGCGGCGCAAATGGCAGTTATTCGTCAAGCATTGGAGAATGCAAAAGTAAAACCCGAACAAATTAGCTATTTAGAAGCACACGGGACAGGAACAGCGTTAGGCGACCCTATTGAAGTACGGGGGATTAACAATGTACTATGCAAAGATCGTTCCACTGATAACCCCTTAATGGTGGGTTCAGTAAAAACGAATATCGGCCACCTAGAAATTGCAGCCGGGATGGCCAGCCTATTAAAAGTCATTTTATCCCTAAAAAATCAAGAAATTCCCCCCCATCTTCATTTTAAAGAACTTAATCCTGATTTAGCGGCTGCTGCAACCGCTCTCAAAATTCCTACCGCTTCTCTGCCTTGGCAGCGAACAGAAGAACCTAGAAGGGCCGGAATTAGTGCATTTGGATTAAGTGGCACAAATGCCCACATTATCATCGAAGAACCGCCTCAATTAAGCTTTAATCCTTCTGAAGTGGATCGTCCTGCTCATTTACTCACTCTATCAGCGAAAAGCGACGATGCTTTAGATGATTTAGCGCAAAAATGGGTCAACTATTTAGAGAAAAATCCTCAATTAAACCTAGCAGACTTAGCTTTTAGTGCCAACACGGGACGAGGACAATTTAACCATCGTCTGGCAATTTTGGCAAAATCAACCCTTGAAGCCAAGGACTCTTTAACAGCATTTACGCAAAAACAAGCTTGTTTGAATGTTTTCAGCCAAGCAGTTGCAAAAAGTCGTCAAAATAAGATTGCTTTCTTGTTTACAGGACAAGGTTCTCAGTATGCAGACATGGGACGACAACTGTATGAAACTCAACCCACCTTTCGTCACGCGTTAGAGGAATGCGATCGCTTATTGCAACCTTACCTAGAAAAGTCCTTATTAGAGGTTTTATACAGTGATTCTAGCTTATTAGACCAAACTGCTTATACTCAACCCGCCCTATTCGCCATTGAATACGCATTATATAAATTATGGCAGTCTTGGGGCATTAAACCTGATGGGGTTTTAGGTCATAGTGTGGGGGAATATGTGTCCGCTTGTGTTGCAGGGGTTTATTCTCTCGAAGAGGGAATCAAGTTAATTGCCGAAAGAGGACGCTTAATGCAGTCTTTACCCCAAAAAGGCGCAATGGCGGCCATATTTGCCTCTATTGAAACAGTAAAATCTGTTATTTCTCCTTATGGGGATCAAGTTGAGATTGCCACTATCAATAGTTCGGAAAATATCGTTATTTCGGGTGACAAGGAAGCGATTAATCAGATTAAAGCGGATTTAGAATCACAAAGCATTGAAGTGCGTCTGCTTCAGGTATCTCATGCTTTTCATTCCGGGATGATGCAACCGATATTAGCAGAATTTAAAGTGATCGCTGCTAAAATTAGCTATAAAACACCCCAATTAGATTGGATTTCCACCGTCACAGGTGAAGAAATCAGCCAAGCAGTAACAGAGGACTATTGGTGTCAACAAGTGCGTCAATGCGTCCAATTTGCCCCAGCAATAGAAACCTTAGCCAGCCAAGGTTACAATCTATTTATTGAAATCGGCTCTCATCCGATTTTAACGAGATTGGGTCAAAAAACCTTAGCAAACCCTGATTATCTGTGGTTATCTTCCCTACAACGAGGACAGGATGATTGGCAAATTTTATTACAAAGTGTGGCAAAATTAGCCGTTTCTGGGGTTAATATTGATTGGAATGGCTTTGATAAAGATTATGCTCGTCTTCGTCTTCCTTTACCTACTTATGCTTTCCAAAAACAACCCTACTGGTTAACCGTAGAGGCGCCTGGTTTACGCCCAACCCAAGGGACAGAAACCGTAGAAGGGCAAGACTTACACCAAAGTCAAGAACGAGAAACTTTAGGGGTGCCAGGCTTGCGCCCAACCCAAAAACAAAACGAAACCAAGGCTGAAAGCTTAGAAAGTCAATTAATTGCCTTAATAAGTCAAATTACGGGTTTAAATCCTCAGCAATTGAGTTTGAATGTTTCCTTAGAAGCAGATTTAGGGTTAGATTCTATTATGATGACCCAATTAATGAACGGGTTACTATCATTAATTCCTGAAGAGCAACGTAGTCAATTTAGTGAAACCTTTTCCCTACGCCATTTAATGCAAGTCTCCAATCTTCAGGAATTATTAACCATTCTTCAATCTCATACTTCATCCCCCAAATCTCAAATCTCTAACCCTAAACTACAAACCAAAAACCTCAAAACACAACCCTCGAATCTGGTTCCTATTCTCCATAGTCAAATTCCCTTGTTAATGAGTTATTGGAGTCTCAATTCTAATAGTTTATTTACTAAGGTTAAAATTGCAGGAGAATTTGACTTAAATATTGCTCAACAAGCATGGAAACTGTTAATTAATCGACATCCCATGTTACGGGCGCAATTTCAGATTCCAGAGGATGCCACCTGCTTTGCAGACTATCAATTAGAAGTGCTAGAAAATCCCATTCCTCCTGAAATTCTTGTTAAAGATTTCACCACTTTAACTCCTGAGGAACAAGGGGAGAAAATTGAAGAAGAAATCTATCATTGGTTAAACTATAACTGGTCTTTAACGCAATGGCCGCTGCATGGATTTTCTGTTCTTAAATTATCTGATCAAATTCATCAATTATTTTTAGGGAATGAACACTTAATTTCGGATGGGTTAAGTAACCATGTCATGATGCGGGAATTCTTGGAAATTTACCGGGCCATAGTTGCTAAAGAAACGCCAAATCTTCCCCCTACATTGACTGTAGAAGATTATCGAAAACAGGTTCAATTAATGAACGATTGGCAAGATATTGAGGAAGATCGAGCCTTAGCCGAATACAATAATGCTGTGTCTGGAATGTCCTATCGTTGGCAACCTAAACAGCAGAAAAATGCTCAAAAATCTCCTCTCTTTTACAATCAAAAGTATCTACTTTCAGCAGAAACTACTTCTCAATTAATCGATAAAACTCGTCAATGGCGAGTCCCGATGAATGCACTATTATTAGGTGCATTTCTAAAAACTATGTCACAAATAGATTCAAAAGCTGAAAATATCGGAATTTCGATTCCCACCAGTGGACGAATTTACCCCGAAGTAGATGCAACAGGTGTGGTTAGTAGTTTTGCTCAAAATCTGGCATTAAGTTTTGCTAAACCTCAATTTGAGCAAGATTGGCCGACCTTTTTAAGCCAAATTCAGCAAACTGTACAACAACATATTGGCACAGGTTTAGATCGGGCGCAAACTCGTCAAATGGGAACAATTTTTCGAGACAATATTACCCTAGAAAAGGGTAAAATTCCCCCTCATAGTCTTTCTTTAATACAGGAGGCTTTAAAGTCTAATTTATACCTTCCTTATACGGGACAAACTCACCTGCAACCTCAGTATGATGCTTTATCAATTACTGACTATCAAGCCGGAGGAATGAACGCCACTGGAACAATTGATATTCTGCAAGAAATCTTTAATAATCGTCTTCATCTATTTGCAAGTTACGATTACCATCACTTTGACTTATTGCTAATAGATCAATTAATGACAGCCTATGTCAGCCAAATTGAAGAACTAGCCAATTTACCCGTGCAAGATCAAGTTATTATTTCTCATTCTTTCTCTATTTCTCTTAATACAGAGATTGAAGAAATGCTACGACAAATAACTTCCGAAATTTGTCATTGGACAATTGAAGAAGACGAAATAAGTGATGATTTGGAGGCAGATTTAGGACTAGATTCTTTAGAACGCATTCGCCTTGTTACCAAGCTAGAAGGGATTTATGGCAAACAATATCGCCAAGACCTTTTAAATTGTCGTACCTTGCAAGAAATGGCTGCTATTTTAGCCCCATCTCAACCTTCAATCCTCAACAGCTATCGGTAAAATACAGTCTGACAAATTAATATTAGGAAAAACAAAAATATGTCATTTCTACTTAGATAGGAATCCACAAATATTTATGATATTCTGAACTTTTTTTGTCCAGCTATACCTCAATCAGCGAAGGTTCGTAATTAGTCCTTAATGGCTACCTGCTAAAAAACCAATGGGCGCAGGCTTTGCGCCCCTACCACCTAACATCTAATAGAGGATTATTCTTATGGCTTTTTCCCCCGAAATTCCCTACTATAAAATTATTAAACAAGCACAATTAACCCCTGATGCGATCGCTGTTTTAGATGAGGCTTGTCCCCTAACTTATCAACAATTAGACCATCTTTCTAATCAAGTTGCTGCTTATTTACAGACTCAAGGTGTTAACCCCAATACCAGAGTTGGAATTATGACGGAACGAAATCCACGCATGATCGTTGGTATTTTGGGAATTCTGAAAGCCGGTGGCTGTTATGTACCCTTAGATCCCGATTATCCCGTCGAAAGATTGCGTTATATTCTTCATCATGCCACTATCGAGATCTTACTTACCGAACATCAAGTAAGTGAACAGTTAATTTCTTGTGTGACAGAACCTTTACCCTTGCAAACCGTCCTCTTTTTAGATGAAGGAGAAAGATTAAACAAAATTAATGATTTAACTCAGATTACCACTTCTATCTGGCAAAAACACAGTAAAGAATCCATAAATCTTTGTAATCGTCCTGAGGATTTAATGGTAATTCTTTATACGTCTGGATCAACAGGACGGCCAAAAGGGGTAATGTTAAACCATCGCGGTTATATGAATCGTCTAGAATGGATGCAAAAAACATTTTCCCTGAAACCAGGCGATCGCATCGCACAACGCACCTCTTTTTGTTTCGATATTTCCGTATGGGAAATTTTCTGGACGTTAATGGAAGGTGCAACAATATGTCCCGTCAAACGCGAAGTAGTCTTAAATCCTTGGGAATTTGCTGCCTGGATTAAAAAGACTAAAATTAATGTAATGCACTTTGTTCCCTCCCTCTTTGGGGAATTTATCAGTGCGATTGAAAACGAATCTTGGACATTTCCTGATTTACGCTGGTTAATCTTTAGTGGGGAAGCTTTACCCATGTCTTTTATCCAAAAATGGCTTGATTGTTATGGATTAAAGACAGGTTTAGCCAATCTTTATGGACCGACAGAAGCCTCCATTGATGTGACTTACCATATTATTACAGAACGTCCTGACGAACGCACCAGCAGCCAAATTCCCATCGGAAAAGCGATCGATAATGTCTATCTCAAAGTGTTGGATGATCAGATGCAACCTGTTAAACAAGGGGAAATGGGAGAACTTTGGCTTGGTGGCGTACAATTAGCGTTAGGATACCTCAAAGATCCTGAAAAAACCGCTAAAGCGTTCTGTTCTAATCCTTTTTCTGATGTCTCTGGTGACTATATTTATCGGACAGGTGATCTAGTCAAGGAATTACCCGATGGTACGCTGGAATATCATGGACGTATCGATAATATGGTCAAAATTCGGGGTTTTCGCATTGAATTAGGGGAAATTGAGAGCATCTTAACCACTCATCCCAATGTCCGCGAGGCCGCCGTTTTAGCTATTGATTACGGTGAAGGACAAAAACGATTAATTGCTTGTTTATCGGGGGATAAAATCAAAAACCGAGTTCTCAAAGCACATTTAGAACAAAAACTCCCCCATTACATGATTCCTCAACGATTCGCTTGGTTTCCACAACTTGCTAAGAATCATAACGGAAAGTTAGACCGTAAAGCATTAGCCGCCGAATTACTTGCTCCTCCCGCTGCTCCCCCTACTCCTTCTCTTGTCCCCCTTGGACCGGCACAACGTTGGTTAGTCAACTATTTTGAACCTCCCTATCAATGGTTCGGTTATACTCGTTTTCTCTATCATCAGTCTTTGAATCTTGATATTTTCAATCAAGCTGCTAATCTTTTGGTGCAACGTCATGAAGCTTTTCGGACGGTTTGCCTACAAAATCAAGGTAAATGGCAGCAATACTTGATCAATGATCCTCAACCTATCCTGGCAGAGTATTGGGATGGAAGCCACTTAACAGAAGCAGAACGTAATGCTAAAATTCAAGCTCAAATGTCAGATTTAGCTAAAAAAATCCAGATTGACCGTTGGCCACTCACTGCCACTCTTGTCGTTAAAGTTAGTCCCTATTGCTACGATATTACGATGGTCGCTCACCACATCATTGCTGATATGTTAAGTGCAACCCTCTTGTTTAAGGAACTTTGGAGTGCCTATCATCAATTATTGGTAGGAAGTGAGCCGACTTTTCCTAACCCTAATCCTCAGTCTTACTTAGATTTTGTGCAAGTCTTGAGGGATGAGGAGAAAAAAGGAACAATGAACGAACACTTGAATTATTGGAAGGAACAATTTCCTGATGCAGAGAGTCGCTTTGAAGTCCCCGTCGATCATGTCAAAGGCCCAAATATTGAAGCTTCTGCCGAAAGTGCGCGATTTGTCCTAAGTAAAGCGCAAACTAAACAGTTATTAAGCCAAGGCAAGGTTTATTATCAGTCTAACTTTTATCCTATTCTCCTTGCTCCTTTATACCGTTTATTAGGTGATTGGAGTCAACGCAAACAGGTGGTTATCAGTCATCGTAGTCATGGGCGAGATTTAGGCGAAGGTCAGTCTTTTATGGAAAGTATGGGCAATTATGCTGTAAATTTTCCCATAGGCATTAATTTATCCACTTCTACGACTTGGCAAAAAACTATCAGTACCATCAATGAGCAGTTTGAAAGCTTACCAATGAATGGCGTAACTTATGATTGGATAGGTGAGTCTTTACCTGAATATCTCTATCCTGATAGTAATTTAACCCCAGTAAGGGCTAATTATCTGGGAAATCGTTCGGTTCCTCTCTCTGACTTGTTTGAGTTTGTTTATGGCGAGCGCGATTGTCGTTTATCGCCACTGGATCAAAAACGTACCACATTGATTGAATTCTTTTTCCTAATCATAGATGGTCAGTTAGAGATAAGAATTGAATATTCTCGTAATTTCCATCTTCCTACGACCATTGAAAAAATCGGACAAGATTACCTCATTCTTCTTGAGGAATTAGTGCCTATTGGTGTTGCTGATTCCTAACCTTTCAGGGGGGAGTGTCAAGCAGTCCGTGGCATTGACTCATATTAAATCCGTTTGATTAAGTCAGGAGAATACTTTGGCAAAAGTGCTACCTCGAAAATGTCTTGACTATCGTACCCCGAATGAGGTATTCCCCAAAGGTAGATCAGACAGGGATGCAATTCAGACTTGAATTGGCGTCACCAAGAGCGTGATGGACTGCTCTAGTTACCAGATTTTTCCCCCCCCGAACGCTTACTAAAAATCATCCATTTGTGAGAGTAGATCATCCATTGTATAAACTTGGAACTCTGCCTAAACTGAAGCTAAAGGGAATCAAACAATTCTTTGTTCATTCTTTAAGAACTATTCGTTGTCTCTACAGACTGCTATATTATTGATTGGAGAACACACCTACAATGTCTGCTCAATCCTCAACCTCTAGCCTAACTGCTTTACAAAAAACACCGATCGCTATTATTGGAATGTCGGCCTTATTTGCTAAAGCCAAAAATTTACAGGAATATTGGGAAAATATTCTCGGTAAAGTGAATGGAATCACTGAAGTGCCAGAAAGCGCCTGGAATTTAGAAGATTACTATGATCCAGACCCGAAAGCACCAGATAAGACCTATGGTAAATGGGGGGGCTTTTTGCCAAAAATTGATTTTGACCCCTTAGAATTTGGTCTGCCACCTGATACGTTAGAAGCTTTAGATTCGGCTCATTTACTTGGTTTAGTGATGGCTAAACAAGCTTTAGAAGATGCGGGTTATAACCAAGGAAAAGAGTTTAATCGAGAAACAACAGGGGTTATTTTAGGAGGAAGCGGCCTCTGGAAAAGCATTACTCCCTTAACCAGTCGTCTGCAATATCCTCTCTGGAAGAAAATCTGCCAAAAAAGTGGTTTATCTCAAGAACAAACCGACAAAATTATCGAAAACATGAAGGCAGCCTATGTGCCTTGGCAGGAAAATTCTTTCCCCGGTATGTTACCAAACGTCGTAGCGGGTCGTATTACTAATCGCTTTGATTTAGGAGGAACTAATTGTGTGGTGGATGCAGCCTGTGCGAGTTCCTTAAGTGCTTTAAAAATGGCGATCAGTGAATTAATCGAAGGCCGTTGTGACATGATGCTTACAGGGGGCTTTGACACGGATAATTCCATCCTTAACTATATGTGTTTTAGCAAAACTCCAGCTTTTTCTAAGAAAGATTGTCTCAATCCCTTTGATGCCACCTCCGATGGCATGATGGTAGGGGAAGGATTGGGAATGCTGGTGATTAAACGGCTTGAGGATGCAGAACGAGACGGCAATCGCATCTATGCAGTGATTAAAGGCATCGGGACTGCTAGTGATGGTCGTTTTAAAAGTATCTATGCACCGCGTCCTGAAGGTCAAGTTAGAGCCTTACGGCGTGCCTATCAAGAGGCGGGATTTTCTCCCGCTACCTTGGGGTTAGTTGAAGCCCATGGTACTGGAACACCAGCAGGAGATTTTTGTGAATTTACAGCCCTGAATGAGGTTTTTAGCGAAAATAACCCAGAAAAGCAAACGATTGCTCTGGGTAGTGTCAAATCTCAAATTGGTCATACCAAGGCGGCGGCGGGTGCTGCAAGTTTAATTAAAACGACTTTGGCCTTACATCATAAAATTCTTCCTGCTACCATTAATATTACCGAACCCAACCCTAAATTTAAGATTGAAGACTCGCCTTTTTATCTCAACACTGAAACCCGTCCTTGGTTGCCCAAAGGAGAGACACCGAGACGAGCCGGGGTTAGTTCCTTTGGCTTTGGGGGAACTGATTATCATGTGGTGTTAGAAGAATATACGCCCAAATTACCCCAAGGAGAAAATCGAATTCATCATCGTCCCCAATCAATTTTACTCTGGGGTCAAAATCCCGAAGAATTAAGACAAACTTGTCAAAAAGCTCTAGAACAGTTGCAATCTCTTCAAGGTTCACAAGTTTATATTGAACTACAAAATCAAAGCAAATCGGCTCAACTTCCCTTAAAGGTTGCTAGAGTGGGCTTTGTTGCGACTTCCTTGGCTGAAGCTATTAAATTACTGCAAGCAGCCGTTAAACAGTTGCAAAAACAGCCTCAAGCAGAGGCATGGGAACATCCCCAAGGTATTTATTACCGTAAGACGGGGTTATTACTGGAGGGAAAAGTCGTAGCACTGTTCCCCGGCCAAGGTTCTCAATACCTGAATATGGGTCGAGAAATTGCCCTAAATTGCCCAGAAATCGAAACCGCTTATCAAAAATTGGATACATTGAGAGCTAAAGCGGGTTTAACGCCCCTTTCAGCAGGGGTATTTCCGATTCCTACCTTTAACGAGGTGGACGAAAAACGGCAAACCTCTTTACTGCAACGGACGGAAAATGCTCAACCTGCGATCGGGGCTTTCAGTGTAGGACTGTATAAAACGTTGCAAAAGACGGGATTTAAGCCAAATTTTGTGGCCGGTCACAGTTTTGGGGAATTAACCGCACTCTGGGCCGCAGGCGTTTTCACCGACGACGATTATTATTACTTGATCCAAGCTAGAGGCCAGGCCATGGCCGCACCGAAAGGAGCCACCCCTCAAGGGGCGATGTTAGCGGTGACGGGGAAAGTATCTCAGATAGCGCAATGGGTTGAAGGAATGGCCAATGTGCAGATTGCTAACTATAATGCACCTGAACAGGTGGTATTATCGGGATTAGCCTCAGAAATTGCCACTATTGAGAAGATTTTAAGCTCTCAAGGCTATCAGGTTACGCCTTTACCCGTGTCTGCTGCTTTTCATACTTCTCTAGTACGTCATGCTAGTCAACCCTTTGGGAAAGCGTTGGATCAAGTGACGTTTCATGCGCCCCAACTTCCGGTTTACGCTAATGTGACGGCAGCCCCTTATCCCAAAGATTTATCGGGGATGCGTCAGCTTTTAGAAGCTCAGTTGTTGAATTCGGTTCAGTTTGTCCAACAAATTGAAAATATTTATGCTCAAGGCGGATATTGCTTTGTGGAAATTGGACCGCGCCAAATTCTGACTAACTTAGTTAAACAGATCTTAGGCGATCGCCCTCATCTGGCCATTGCGCTCAACCCCAGTCGGCAAAAGGACAGTGATGTTCAACTGTCACAAGGAGTAATGCAGCTTCGAGTTTTAGGTTTACCGTTAAACGATCCGGAAAATGCAGCTTTGACGGTGAAGAATTCCTCAAGCAAACGCAAAGGTATGATCCTGAAGCTGAATGCAACCAACTACATCAGCGATAAAACCAAAGCTTTGATCGGAGCTGCATTACAACCTGATTCACCTGCGGAAATAGAACCGTCAGTTGATTCCCAAACGGTTGAATCTAAGTGTGAGGAAGTGAAAGGGTCGGAAAACGAGGAAATTTTAGCCTCTATTCCTTCCGTCAACCCTTATCCTTCTGATTCTCAGCCTCTTTCAGAGGAAATTCCAACACTCAATTTATCTATCGTTTCTCGAGATCAAACTGTAACCATGACTATGAACAACGCTATTTCTAACAACATCAACCCTCTTTTACAGGCATTCTACCAATATCAACAGAGTCTTGCCAAGGTTCACGAAGAGTACATTAAACATCAATCCCAGAGTTTTCAATCAGTGTTGCAGTTATTAAAACAAAAAGAGATGACAGCAGTTGCTCAAATTGACGAACTCTCTACTCCTGCTGCTGCTTCGGAGAATTCAAAATTTGATCGGCAAAATTCAGAGGTTTCCTCTGTTAGCTTTCCTGATCCTACCCCTTTTAAGTCTGAACCTCAGCCCTTACGGACTCCAGAACCTCAACCTTTAAACACTGCACCTCAACCCTTACCGACTCCCGAACCTGAACCTGTTCACATTTCCCCCATTGTCAACTACTTAGAACCTCGTCAACCCATTGCAGCCATCTCTACACCTGAACCTGTGTCAGAAGTGAGCGAACCTTCTTTAGACTCCATTCAAGATGATGCACTAAGTCAAGCCTTATTAGAGGTTGTCAGTGAAAAAACAGGCTATCCTACGGAAATGTTGGAATTAGAAATGGATTTAGAGGCAGATTTAGGCATTGACTCGATCAAACGGGTAGAAATCATGGGAAGTCTGCAAGAAGCTTTCTCTGGGTTGCCCAAACTTAGCCCTGAAGCGTTAGCAGAAAAACGTACCCTAGCCCACATTGTTCAGTACTTGAGGGAGAAAATGATGGTGACAGAAAAAAAAATAGCTTAGTTGTTACCTCTACCCAGTCTAACCATCGAAAACACGGTGATATTGGACGTTATCAAATGAAACTGAAGCCCCTTGCTGCACCAGATTATTGGGATTTTCCCTCAACCCCTGATCAAACCTGTTTGGTGACCGATGATGGTTCATCTACTACTGCCCAAGTTGCTCAAAGTTTGCTAAACCAAGGCTGGCAAGTTGTGGTTCTCAGTTTCCCTCAATTCCTTATTCCTGTGCGTTCTTCTCTTCCTGCGGGGGTTCGACATTTTGTTCTCAATCATTTAAGTGAAGAACATTTACAAGCACAATTGGGAGATATATTTAAAACTTGTGGACTGATCGGCACATTTATTCATTTACATCCTCTCTCTCAGGGGTTTAATCAAGATCAAGAGACTTCAATTAACACCGATCAAGCGATTGTTAAACAAGTGTTTTTACTAGCCAAACATCTTAAATCTTCTCTGACGCAAGCGGCCAGTCAAGGACGCAGTTGTTTTCTCAGCTTAACCCGTTTAGATGGAGAATTTGGTCTCAGTGGAAAACGAGAATTTAGCCCTATTAGTGGCGGTTTATTTGGCTTAACGAAAACCTTAAATCTAGAGTGGGAATCGGTCTTCTGTCGCGCTCTAGATATTAGTCCCGACTTAGATGAAATGACAACGGCTCAAATTGTTTTAGCTGAATTGCATGATCCTAATAGCTTAATTCAAGAGGTGGGTTATACCCCAAAAGGTCGAATGACTTTGACTTGTGAATTAGCTTCTTTGAGCAGTAATTAGGGAAAAGTTAATAGTTAGAATAAAATTAGCTGGGCGCGAGCATTGCGCCCCTACAGAATTATATTTATTCAAATAAATTACGGTATAAATTCTGATTTTTAGCTAATATATACTAACTATTAAATATCAACTATCAACTATCAATTATCAACTAACACGGTATGTTCCCCATGATTAATGATACTCAACTTAATTCATCTTCGGTGGTTATTGTCAGTGGTGGTGGCCGAGGAATTACGGCTCAATGCGTTATCTATTTGGCGCAACAATATCATTGTAAATTTATTTTATTAGGTCGTTCGCAAATTTTAGATCCTGAACCTGAATGGAGTCTTTCTTGTCAAGATGAATCTGAGTTAAAGAGGCAAATTATGCAACATTTAGCAACTCAAAATGAAAAACCAACTCCGAAAAAAGTTCAAGCACTGTATCAACAACTCTGTCAAAGTCGGGAAATTAAGCAAACCTTATCAGAGATTGAAAAAGTAGGAGGAAAAGCCGAGTATTGCAGTGTTAATGTTACCGATTCACAGCAAGTAAAAGCAACTTTAAGACCGATTATTCAACGTTGGGGAGAGATTACGGGCATTATTCATGGTGCGGGAACGTTAGCAGATAAATTAATTGAAAACAAAACTGAACAGGATTTCGATAAGGTTTATAGTGTCAAAATTGATGGGTTAAATAGTTTATTAGGTTCCCTAGAAGTTAACCGATTAAAATTTATTGCCTTATTTTCTTCTTTTGTTTCATTTTATGGCAATATCGGTCAATCTGACTATTCTTTAGCTAACGAAATTTTGAACAAGTATGCTTATTTACTTCAACAAAAATATCCTAAATGTCATGTGGTTTCTATTGGGTGGGGTCCTTGGGATGGGGGAATGGTGACACCACAGCTTAAACAGTTGTTTGAGCAGCAAAATATTAAGGTTATTCCTCAACAAACAGGGGCGGAAATGTTAGCAGAAGAATTAACCCAAACTCAAGCTAAAACCCCTCAAATTATTGTGATGAGTAACCCTATTTCTCCTTCTCCTAAACTGGTTACACCGCAAAAGCATAGTTACCGTTTATATCGTCGGTTGACGTTACGAGGAAACCCTTTCGTTTATGATCATGTCATCGGGGGAAATGCAGTTTTACCCGCAATGTGTGCCTTAGCATGGATCACTAATAGTTGCGAACAACTTTATACAGGATATCATTTTTTAAGTTGTCATAACTATCAGGTGCTTAAAGGAGTTGTTTTTGATAAAAGTTTAGCTAATTTGTATTGTTTGGATCTGACTGAAGTTGATAAAACAGAAGATGAAATTAAATTTGAAGCCTTAATTTGGAGTGAAACCGCTAAAGGAATTCCCCTTTATCATTATCGGGGGATTATTAATATTACTAAACAAGTAATAGCTGAGAGAAAACTTGAGGAAAGTATTCAGCCTGTCACGGAATCTTTCCTTAATTTACAACCCTATCAAGCAGGAGTTCTTTTTCATCAGCCCAGATTTCAAGGAATTAAGAAAATCTTAGAAATTAATAAAAACGAACTTGTTTTTAACTGTTACTTACCTCGAATTTCTGCACAAGATCAAGGACAGTTTAGCGTTCAATCCTTTAATTCTTATACGGCTGATCTCTTGTTTCAATGTCTTTTAGTTTGGGTCAGAAAACACTACAATTCCGGTAGTTTACCCCTAAAACTAAATGAGCTTGAGCAGTTTAGTTCCCTCCCTTTTAATCAAGAATTTTGGATCAAATTATCCATTAATGAACATAGTGATACTAAGGTAATTGCTAATGCACTTGCTTATAATTCTCAAGGGAAAATTTATTTAGAAGCAACTAATATGGAGGTTACTTTGAGTTCTTGTCTTAATGTTTTGTTTCTTAATAATACGGTGAATTCATCGAATACTGTTTGCTTGTAATTTTTTCTCAATTGATACCCTATTTACATTTTCACAGGAGATATTATGAAACCTTCCAAATTAGCGATCGCTGGACTAAGTGGCTTCTTTAATCAACTGTTAACCAGTCAACAACTATCAGCTTTAATTTATCAAGGAAACTCCCTTGATTATTCTAACAAACCGATTAGTGATAATTCTTGGTCTATCCTATCAAAGATGTCTGATCAAGGGTTAAAAGATTGTAATTATAAGATAGGAAAAAAAGTTGCATTAATTACTGCTAATAATATTAGCAACAATCAAGAAACTGAGCTTAAACATATTAGTTATCAATTGGAAAGATTATGGAATTGTTCCATGGTTACCTTTCAATTAACACAAGTATCTGATTCTTTATTAAAGTCTCTAGAATTAGCCCAAATTCTCTTAACTGCCAAAGAAGTTGATACAGTTATTATTAGTGCGCTTAATAGGAATTCTGAGTCTATTATTGGCGGAGCTTTAATACTCAAAGATTATGAAACAATCCCAAACAATAATAATACGCTTTTTTACGGGGTTATTGATAGCTTTAGTAAAATAGTTAACCCCTTATCTTCTCCATCAGTTGCGATTAAACAAAGTTGTCAGCAAGCATTTAAAAATGCTAAGATTCACCCCTCAAATATTGGTTATTTAGCTGTTTCCTCAAGAGAGATAGATCAAGGGTTATTAGAAGCTTATTATGCTAATCATAATAACCTAACTTGTGCAGTTGGAATAGTCCAAGAGAATAATAATAACTTAGGGATAACTGAAGATTTAATTAGCTTAATTAAAACAGCACTTTGCTTAAAAAATCGTTATCTTCCTGTTTCCGCTCAACTGTTAACTTCTAATCTTACTCAAGAATGGCAAAATAGTCCTTTTTATCTACCTGATGTATCGCTTCCTTGGTTTCTTGAAAAAGGACAAGAAAAACGCTATGCTGCGCTTAATTTAGTCACTCAAAACAATACTTATAGTCATTTAATTTTATCGGAAGCAGCTCCTCAAATTACACCCAATAATGGCTATTTACCCTATGCACCATTTTATCTATTTCCCCTCGCTGGAAATGATAGTTCATCTTTACAAAGTCAGCTTGATAACTTAACCCATAGTATTGAAAACAGTTTCTCCTTACCCCATCTTGCCAAAGAGAATTTTATTCAGTTTCAACAGAATTCTCAGTCTCCTTATGTTGTAGCAATTGTTGGGAATAACAAAGAAGCTTTGCAAAAGGAAATTAAACAGGCTAAAAAAGGAATTGATCAAGCCTTTCACACAGGAAAGCCGTGGAAAAGTCCCCAAGGAAGTTATTTTACCCCTAAACGGTTAGGAAAAGTGGGTCAAGTCGCTTTTGTTTATCCGGGTGCGTTTAACTCCTATTTAGGAATGGGAAGAAATCTTTTTCAATTATTCCCTAAATTATGGGAGAGAGCAGAGAGTTTAATTAGTGATCCTGCTACCTTTTTTCAAGCAAACTCTCTTTATCCTCGCCGTCAATCTCCCCTTTCTAAACAAGACTTAGAAACCCTAGAAACTCAATTCATTGCTAACCCTTTATCTCTCTTAGAAACGGGAACGGGTTTTGCGGTTTTATTCACCGAAATTATGCAGAAATATTTTAAAATTAAACCTGATGCTGCCTTCGGTTATAGCATGGGAGAAAGTACCATGATGTATTCATTAGGAGTCTGGCCAAATGCGGATCAAGGAAGTCGATTTGTTCATTCTTCTCCCCTATTTAAAACCCGTTTAATGGGAGCTAAACAAGCCGTTGCAGAATCTTGGGGTCAACCGATAGATGAAAATTCATGGAGTAGTTATGTTTTAATGGCTACAGCTGAAGCAGTTCAGGAATGTCTAAAAACAGAAAGTAAGGTTTATTTAACCCATATTAATACCCCTCAAGAAGTTGCGATCGCAGGAGATTCTCAAGGTTGTTTACGGGTGATTGAAAAATTACAATGTGATCGGTTTCGTTCGCCTTCTGATATGGTTTTACATTGTGAAGTTATGCAATCAGAATACAATGAGTTTCTTAAGCTAAATACGGTGACAATAGGAACACCACCTGATACTATTTTTTATTCCTCTTCTCATTATGATTCTCTGGCCTTAGAACAAGAGAAAATTGGTGAGCATTTAAGTCAAGGAATGTGTCAAATGTTAGATTTTCCTCGCTTAATTGAACGCACTTATCAAGACGGGGTGAAAATTTTTCTAGAATTAGGATCAGGAGGAAGTTGTTCTCGTTGGATATCGGAAACTCTTGGTCAAAAAGAGCATCTTGCATTGTGTATTAATCGTCGAGGTGCTGATGATTTAGCGACCATTATTAAGACGTTAGCACAATTAGTCAGTCATGGGGTAGAACTAGACTTATCTCCTCTTTATTTAACAGATGAAGCAGAAACCTTAGAGGCGATTTTTAAGACAGTGTTAACCACAGCATCCCAACCCAATATCGAACCCCAAACCGAGCAACAAAATTCAATTATTCGAGAAAATACTGCTTCTCAAAAAGTCGCTGCTTTAGTCGCTTCTTCTACTCAAACCCTTTCCCAAGTTCCAACCATTTCTACAGTTGATCATTTAAGAACAAGCGTTATTTCTTCTCATCCTAAAAGCGTTAGACCTTGTTTATTTGATCAACCTGAAATTCTCGAATTTATTGAAGGTAAAGTCTCTAAGGTTTTTGGTCAAGAATATGAACCCATTGATCATTATACCCAACGAGTCAGAATGCCGTCTCCTCCTTTTTTGTTCGTCAGTCGGGTGACTCAATTAGAAGGAAAATTAGGTGATTATAAATCAGGTTTCATCGAAACAGAATATGATGTACCAGAAGATGCTTGGTATGCAGTAGATGGTCAATTAACGGTAGGAATTTGTAAAGAAGCTGGTCACGGACTCCTGATGCTATTAAGTTATATCGGGACAGATTTTGAAAATCAAGGAAAACGCTCTTTCCGTTTATTAGATTTATCTGCAACCTTCTTATTTGAACAACCTGAAAATGTTAAGTTGTTACGGTGTCGAGTTAAGATCACCTCTTCGGTTAAAACTGATGATAGCTTATTAATTTTCTTCCAAGGAGAGGTGTTAATTGGGGATCAAGTTTGGATGAAACTTCATGACGGTTGTGCTGGACTCTTTTCTGATGAAGAATTAGAAAAAGGACAGGGAATTGTGCTAAAAGAGGCTGAAGAAAAAGAAAAAAACTTGATTAAAAGACAACAGTTTACTCCTCTTTTAACTTGTTCTAAGTCATTCTTTAAAAAAGAAGAACTTCTTAATCTAAGTCAAGGCAATATTGAGGCTTGTTTAGGGAAAAACTATCAACAAAATGGCTTAAATTCTTCCCTCAGATTACCCCCAGAAAAACTCTTAATGTTAGAGAAAGTGATGATGGTAAATCCTCAAGGAGGAATAGCTGGACTAGGGTTAGCAGTGGGAGCAAAACAGATCACTCCTGAGGACTGGTATTATTCTTGTCATTTTAAAAATGACCCCACTTTACCGGGGAATTTAATGATTGAAGGAAGTATCCAACTGGTGCAATTTTATTGTTTATGGTTAGGGTTACAAACTCACAGGAAAGATGCTCGTTTTCAGGTGATTCCTAATCAAACCCAAGCAGCCCGTTTTCGGGGACAAGTGACTCCCCAACATGGAACTTTAATGTATCAAATGGAGGTGTTAGAAATTGGACTTTCTCCTCAACCTTATCTTCTGGCTAATGTGGATGTTATTTTTGGCGGAAAAACCATTGCTACTATTAAAAATATTGGTGTTCAACTGGTAGAAAAAACACACACCATTCCCAGTATTTTCCCACCCATTGAGTCAGGAACATTACCCCATATTTCCCAATTATCAAAACAGTCATCGGTTTTATTTAATGAAAACCAATTAAAAACCTTTGCTAAAGGATCAGTGGCTGCCTGTTTGGGATCAGAATTTGACATTTATGAAAATCGTCAATCGGTTCGTTTACCTAACGGGGAGTTTCAGTTAGTCAGTCGGGTATTAGACATCGAAGGTAAACGTCATGAATTGCAAAAACCATCGGAAATTATTACCGAATTTGATGTCAAAGAAAATGCTTGGTTTTATAACCATAATGCCTATCCCACTTTGCCCTACTGTACTTATATTGAAATTGCCGGTCAACCTTGTATTTTCTTAGGGGTTTATATGGGAGCAACTTTATTATTCCCAGAAGATGATCTTCATTTTCGTAATTTGGATGGACAGGGAACAATTCTCAAAGAAATTGACCTCCGTAATAAAACCATTACGGATAAAGTTCGTCTCCTTTCTACCACCGCTATTCAAGGGGCAATTATTCAAAAGTTTGAGTTTGAGTTATCTTGTGAAGGTGAGCCTTTTTATCGGGGAAATATGGTCTTTGGAGACTTTAGCACAGCCGTGTTAGCGAATCAAGTGGGACTTGATGGTGGAAAACGTCTTAAACCTTGGTATCAACTGAATAATTTATCCGATTTAACCCTACAGGAAATTAATTTACAAGATTCCTTAACTCACCAAACCTTCTATTCAGTAAATCCTGAAAAACCCCATTATCGTCTTTCTCAAAATTATCTTGATTTTATCGAAAAAGTTTTCCTAATTCAAGATGGGGGTAAGTATCAAAAAGGATATATTTATGCCAGCCAATCAATTACTCCCGAAGATTGGTATTTTCCCTTCCATTTCTATCAAGATTCCGTGATGCCTGGTGCCTTAGGCGTTGAGTCTATTCTTCAAGCTATGCAAACTTATGCGCTGCAATTAGACTTAGGCAAATCTTTCAAAAATCCTCGCTTTGGTCAAGCCATTAATCATCAAATCACCTGGAAATATCGAGGACAAATTACACCCGAAAATCGTTTAATGTCTTTAGAAGTGCATATTTCCGATATTCGAGTCGAAGATGATGTAATCACAATTATCGGAGATGCCAGTCTTTGGAAAGAAGACTTAAGAATTTACGAAATTAAAGACATCGCCCTGTGTCTATTAGACAGTGAAGAGTGAACAGTTAACAGAGACCAGTGTATCTCGACTACTCGGTTAGTGCATTAACCATCGAATTGGGATAACCCCAGTTACCAGTGAATAGTAAACACCCATCTTTCTTTTCCGTCAGTTTAAAGTCAACAACAATGGAGAAATAAACCCCATGTTAACTAGCCATAACCCTCTTACTAGCTCCCCTAAACCATCTATCTCCTTTGATAGTGAAGGAATTCGAGAAAAATTAGCCAATTTAGAGCAGCCTTGTTATGTATATGTCAAAAATAACCAGATAGGACTTTCTCACGAACCTAATGCTGATATACTGCCCCGTAGCATGATTAATGCCCTATCACCCCAACAATTAGGCGATCGCGCTTTTTGTGACTTTCATGGTTTAGACTATGCTTATGGGGCGGGTGCAATGGCCGGGGGTATCGCTTCCGAAGATTTGGTGATTTCTCTGGGAAAAGCGGGATTTTTAGCCAGTTTTGGGGCAGCCGGGTTAGTTCCCCAACGGGTTGAAAAAGCCATTCACACCATTCAAGAAGCTTTACCCAATGGACGATATGCCTTCAATTTAATCCATAGCCCCTCAGAGGAAGCCCTAGAACGGGGTTCAGTGGAACTTTACCTCAAATATGGGGTAAGAACTGTTGAAGCCTCTGCTTACCTAGATTTAACCCCCCATATTGTCCGTTACCGAGCATCAGGATTACATCTAAATTCTCAAGGCGATATTGAAACCCAAAATAAGATCATTGCCAAAATTTCTCGGACTGAAGTTGCTCAGAAATTCTTAAAACCTGCTCCCCCTAAACTGCTGAAAGCTTTAGTTGAACAGGGACAAATTACAGCCTTACAAGCAACTTTAGCTGAAAAAGTTCCTTTAGCCGATGACATAACCGTTGAAGCTGACTCTGGTGGTCACACAGATAATCGTTCTTTGGTTTGCCTTCTCCCTTCTATTATTGCCTTACGCAATGAGATTCAACAGCAATATCAGTATGAGCGTTCTATTAGAGTGGGGGCGGCTGGTGGGATTAGTACCCCAGAATCAGCCTTAGCGGCCTTTATGATGGGAGCAAGTTACATTATCACAGGTTCTGTGAATCATGCTTGTATTGAAGCGGGAACATCTGAACATACCAAACAATTATTAGCCCAAGCAGCAATGGCCGATGTGGTAATGGCCCCTTGTGCTGATATGTTTGAAATGGGGGTGAAAGTTCAACTCTTAAAACGGGGAAGTTTATTCCCCATGCGCGCGCAAAAATTATATGATTTGTATCAAACTTATGAGGGAATTGATGCCATTCCGACCGAGGTTCGTCAAACCATAGAAAAGCAAATTTTCCAAAAACCATTAGAGGCCGTTTGGCAAGAAACCCTTGCTTATTTTCAAGAGCGAGATCCCGAACAAATTGAACGAGCGAATAATAATCCTAAACGGAAAATGGCTTTAATTTTTCGCTGGTATTTAGGGCTTTCTTCTCGTTGGTCAACCAGTGGAGAACCGCGACGAACTATGGATTATCAAATTTGGTGTGGTCCGGCGATGGGTTCATTTAATGATTGGGTTCGAGGATCTTATTTAGAATTTTCCGAAAATCGCAAAGTGGTAGATGTAGCAACTCACATCATGCGCGGTGCAGCTTATCTCTATCGTCTGCAAAGTCTGAAGTTACAGGGGGTTAATCTTCCGTCTCCCTATCATTTTTATCGTCCCACGCCTCTTTAAAAACCGCCTTATGAACTTTGTTCTGGAATTTTCCCATGATGACTAAAAATGCCAATTCTCCCTTTTCTGTTGGACTTCCCGCCCTTTATTTAGTGGCCTTTTTATCGGGAATTTCCCTAGGGTTATTTAACCCCTTTATTTCTACCCTGATGAAAGAAAAGGGTTACGACAATATTGTTATTGGGGCAAATTCTACTCTTTACTTTTTTGTCATTGCCGCCGGAACACCAATTGTGGCTAGTATTCTTCGCCAAATTGGATTAAGAAAAACCATGATGTTAGGATTCCTTTTAATGGGAATAACTGCTCCTCTATTTGCCTTTACTACTCAATTATCTTTTTGGTTTATCATTCGTGGTGTTATGGGTTTGGCCTGTTGTTTATATCTGATTTCTGGACAAACCGCTATTAACTATTTTTGTAATGATCAAAATCGAGCCATGGTTAATGGTTTAGATGCTTTAGCTTTTAGCTTAGGTTTTGGTATCGGTCCGATTATGGGAGCAGTCGCCTATAATCTTTCTCCTAAGATCACTTTTTTATTAGGAAGTGGCTTGATTTTAAGTGGAATTGTTGTTGTCTTTTTTGGATTACCAGAGAAAACGGTTAAGTTTCAAAAGCCCAACTTTAGCATTATTCAAAAGCTCAAACTTCCCCTACAAGGAGCTTTTGCTTATGGCTTCAGTGTTGCCACCTTAGTTTCTCTTTATCCACTTTTTTTACTCGAACAAAACTATGGTATTGAGCGCATGGGTTTAATCTTTGGCTTGTTTATTTTAGGCGGATTAATTTCAACCGTTCCTATTACTCATTTAGCCGATAAGATGGGTAAAGTTAAGGTTTTAGTCGGTAGTGTAATTATTGTAATTGTTTCAGTTTTTGGCTTATCTTTAATCGAAAATCCCATGATTACCCCCTTTTTAGCTTTTGTCTCTGGGGTAGGAATGAGTCCCATTTTTCCCTTATCATTAGCCCTGATTGGTTCTACCGTTACCCTTAATGAATTATCCTCCGGGAGTGCTGTCTTTACCTCAATTTATAGTGCAGGTTGTACCGCCGGTCCCATTCTATCAGCTATTGTCATGACCATGATGGGAACTCGGTATATCTTCTCATTAATGTTAGTCATTTTTGTCTTATTTTTGCTGAGTTTAAGTCAGTCCCAAAAGTCCCATCCTCCTGACTATCAACATTCTTCGGAGAATAGTTAGGAAAGTTTCTTCAATTTTCCCCCCACTAATTAAGCCACTTCACAATTTATTCAAGGACAAAATCATGGAAAAATTAGCAATCATTGGTTCGGGTATTTCTGGCTCTCCCATCGCCTATTATCTTCAAGATCAATATGAGGTTGATGTCTATGAAAAAAGTAGTCGTGTCGGCGGTCATGCTCACACCTTAGATTTGGATGAGGATGGTCAACGGATTTCTTTTGATACGGCTTTTGTGGTTTGTAATAAACCTAATTATCCCAACTTGATGAAATTTTTTGCTGATTTAGGAGCAGAGACTCAAGATCATTTAGGCGGATTTAATTTTTATAATTTGGATACTGGAATGCAGTTTAATTCCCTAGATCTAGAACTGCCGATGGAAGAATTCGCTCGTCAGCAACCTTCAGAATTAGTCGCTTGTTATCAAGAAGCTAAACGTTTTTTCTCAGAAGCACGGGCTGATTTTTGGGAAGGAAAAACGAGAATTTCTATGCAAGAATATCTAGATAAAAATAACTATAGCCAAGCCTTTCGAGATAACTTTGTCATGCTAATGGGATCAGCCGTTTGGTCAATTCCTACTGATTTATTAATGGAGTTTCCCGCTTCAACTTTTATCAGCTTTTTTATGACTCATGACCAAGACGGTTTAGGGGGAAAAACGGTCGAATGGCAAACCGTTAAAGGGGGAAGCAGTCGTTATGTTGAAAGGGTCAAAGATGCTTTAAAGAAACCCATTCGCACTGAACAAGAAGTGATTTCCGTTAAAAAAAGAGAAGACGGAAAAGTAACGATAAAAACGACCACAGATGAAGAAGTTTATGATAAGGTGGTTATGGCTACTCACGCTGATCAAGCGTTAGGAATACTTGCTGAACCAACTGAATTAGAACAAAACATACTAGGCTGTTTTAAGTATAATGAAACCGCCGTAACTGTTCACACTGATCCAGTTATTATGAACCCCGATCGCAGTAAATGGCAATCCTGGAATTATGGGCAAGTAACTAAAGAAGGAAAGCTTTATACTTATGTCACTTATTATGCCAATAAAGTACATAATTTTACCGCCAAGAAAGATTATTTTGTTTCCTTAGATACCCCTCCCATTGCGGTTGATGAAGATAAAATTATCCGCATTCTTAAGTATCGACATCCAGCTTATGACATGAATACTCTAGAAGCGCAAAAACAAATTTATCAACTCAATGAAACCGGCCCTATTTACTTCTCAGGGACTTATTTTCACATCAAAAAACGAGGCATTGATTCCTATGGCTTTCATGAAAGTGGCATCGGTTGTGCAGTTGAATTAGTTGAACTTTTGAGAAAAGGATAATGTTTTGCAAAATACAGAATCAATAATCAGCAACTATACTCAAGTATTTTTCTTGACTCTTTTGAGTAAATTTAACTACAGCTAACTGTTAGTTCCTTAAAAGAAGTTGAAAAATTCTGATCTTTTCTGAAACCTCCTTTGGGTTAGAGAAAACATTCTTGACTACAAACTCTAAAAAATTGACACAGGAGACTTAGACAATGCTCTCAAAACATCTAGTAACTCTATTAGGATTAACCTCTGTAATCGCTCTTAATCCCGTTCTTCCGGTACAAGCTGAACCGCAAGTTTATTTAGAAGTTGAGGGAAAAGAAAGCCTAGAACTAAATACTAATACTTTAGCTATTTTAGAAAATATTGGATTAACACTGAGCAATGTTGAAAGTACCGCAACGCCTGCCCCTGGCTTTTCCATTGGTTCTATTTTATTGCCTCCCAATTCTGACCCCAATGTTCGAGGAACGACTTATACTTTCCTCTATGATGATGACCCTGTTCTTTATGTTCCCTTGGGCGGAACAGAAGAGTTTTTAGGAACGTTTACCTTTGAGGTAGATACCACCAAGTTGAATGGACTAGGAACACAATTCACGATTGGCAATTTTTCCAATTCTTTTGACGAAGATTTTAATTTTTTTGTGACTGATACAGCCAATACAGGTTTGCAAGTCTTTGATGTTGCATCATCAGGTATTCCTAATATTGATCTTAATACTCTGACTTTCGTGCTTGAAGGAATTGAATTATTCTTTTCTCAAGAATTCAGTGACTTGTTAGTAAATGCAGGGGCTACTCAGTCAGTAGCGGGATTAAAATTCATTGATGGTAGAGCCGATCGTTCTTTGATGTTAGTCTCTGCTTCAACTCCTGAACCCTCATCAATTTTAGCTCTAATTCTGTTACCAGGAGGCGGTATTATTGGCGGAATTAGACAAAATCAAAAAAAATAAGTAGTTAATTTTATTGACTTAAAATCAGTTGAGGTAATTTTTGCTTAATCTAATCCTCAGTAACAAACAAAGAATCTACAAATTGTGCCAAAGATTCTCCATTTTGCTGAGGAATTTACCATTTTAAACTAGATATAGATGATGTCTAGATAGGGTTGGCTGAATAAATCTAAAAACCTTGTTGGATAATATTTTTAGGCTTTTTTGAAATCAAAAAGTGCCAGCCATTGGAGGGATCGGGGGGGAAATTTAGGCTCTTCTCGACTTTCTGTGATAATTTTTGCTTATGGAATCGTGAAATGTTTACTGAGAAAGACTTTTGGGACTATTTTTCTGAAGAAACTATCATTATAGACCTCGTTTCCACACAGAAACCAGAAGAGCCAACTTTAGGCACTTTTTCCCTGAAAATTAGGTAATTGACCCCCTGAAAATCGGTAAAACCCTACACCCTATCCCCCACACCCCACACCCTACTCCCACCGAAAAACTTTTTCAGCAGACCCTAAATGCAAGGCTCGGGAGACAAATCCCAATCCGTTCAGGATAATCGCTTTCACGACTTGCCCAGCTGTGACAATTTCTCCTGGAACTCATTGATACTTGTTCGTTAATAATTTCAACGATTCCTATTTCATCTATAATTCCAGCTACTAATCCTAGATGGTCTAGATTTTTAACTTGAATTTCTGTTGATTAAGTCATGGTCGAACAGCCCACTCGCCTCAGTTTTCCAAGAATATGACGGTTAAAAACGGCGATTTAACTCAATTGAGGTAAATTACCGAAAAAATGCCGATCATCAACCTGAATTCTCAAAAACTGGTTTAAAATTGATTCATAATTTCCATATAAATATGTTCTAACTGTACGGTCTGACGGGCGATAGAATCAATATTAATGCCATCGAATGCCTGAATAATCTCGCTTAATTCTAGATGTTCATCTAACCAAAAAGCTAAATCTTTACCGTAAAATTTGGGAGTAAATCCTAATTGTTTCCCTCGATTAATTGCCGCTTCTTGATCCTGGGTATCCATGATAATAATTTCCTTAGCAGGAATGTGCTGACGCAGCTGATTTAAATTACCTTCGGCAATAATACGACCTTGTTTTAAAATGCCGATACGTTGACAGAGACGCTGTGCTTCATCGAGGAGGTGGGTAGTTAATAAAATTGTCATTCCCTGTCGCCGTAATTCTCCGATTAAATCCCAAATTTCATAGCGAGATTCGATGTCTAAACCAGTAGTTGGTTCATCGAGAATTAATAATTTTGGCTGATGAACAATAGCCACGGCAATATTCATCCGGCGCTGCATTCCACCGCTTAAAGTTTCCACCGGACTACGGGCGCGATCGAGCAAATTTACTGCGGATAAACTGCTTTTAATCCGATGACGACGCTGGGGGCGATCGAGTCCATAAATCTGAGCAAAAAAGTTGAGATTTTCCTCACAAGTAAGGGATTTGTACAATAAATTTTCTTGTGGGGCAACCCCAATTAATTCTTTAGTAACTCTCGAAATTGGCAAATAATTAAAGGTAATTTCTCCCGATGAGGGTTTTAATAAATTACAAATTAAGTTAATAGTGGTGGTTTTTCCCGCACCATTTGGACCAAGTAAACCGTAAATTTCCCCCGCTTCAATATGAAAGTTTAATTGATCTAATACTAAGCGTCTTCCGTAATTTTTTTTGACATTACTAATAGTCAGCATTTTTAAAAAAGTAATAAGGATAGTCAGAAGTCAGGAAGCAGGATTAGGGAGTGTAAGATATGGGAAGACAAATCAATAAATACTCTTGCCTTTTCTAACTGATAACTGATCACTGATAACTGATAACTGATAACTGATCACTGATTTACAATCGGCGTTCAAGGTTTAACATTTGTCGATAGGTAAGCCAACCACCTGCTACCATAGCTAGAGCAAAAAGACAGAGAAAGCGAAAATGAGAGCTAATATCTTGGAGATTTTCGCCCTTTGCCCAAACAGCAATTAAAGCTTCATTCATGTGGTAGATCGGGTTATATTTAGCCAGAGATAGAATATTGTCGGGGAATAAAGCAGTCGGAAGAAAAACGCCGCCTAAAATTAATAAAGGAACCCCAAAAGTTCCCACCAAAGCATTAACATCTTCTGTTCTTTTCGCCAGTTGAGTACCGAGGATAAATCCTAAACCCACATAGGCGGTGATACTAAGAAAAATAATTAATAATTCTAGAGGAATTGAGCCTTTAAAAGTGGCTCCATACTGTTTAGCAATAGAATAAACTAAAACTGTCTGACAGGCAGCAATCACACAATGGGCGAGAAAAATGCCGATAAAATAGGAAACACCGCTTAAAGGCGATAAAAATAACCGTTTAATCGTTTGTTGTTCCCTTTCTGCTACTACCGTCGCCACGGTTCCCCCCAAACAACTAAAGAAAAGTGCCGCCCCGACGAGGGTGGGAGGAGTAGCCAGAGCCATTGCCTCAGCAAGCTCAATTTTGCCTTTTTCTGCCATAATATAGCCATTTAAGAGCAGGACAAGGATCGGGAAAATGCCCCAGAGAATTAAGCTACGCCCGCGCCGGATTAATTCCACTAAAATTCGTTGAGCGATCGCTAAAATTTCCTGCCAATATTTCATAGAATGTTAGTGTAATTGTTTCTCCCTGTAGAGAAATGAGTTTTTCTACTTTGTGACTTAGGCTTATTGTAAGTGTTCCAGAGCTTGATCGGCACGCAATCTTACCACTATTTCCGCTTCTGTCTCCCCAATCTGTGCTAAAAGTTCCCGAATCGCCCTGCGAAATGCCGCCGCCGCAGTTCCTAATCCCTCCAATCCGACGATCGCCGCATATCTAACCACCCACTCTGGATCCCCTTGCAAAAGTTTCTCCAGTGCCGCAAAAACTGCTTTTTGAGCCTCAGAAACCCGACTTTCCTCCAAATCAGACCAAATTATATTTCCTAAGCCTCTAGCCGCCCCTCGCCGCACACTAAAGGAAAAATCACTCACCGCCGCCTCAAGTAATAAGTCCAATCCTCGCACATCGCCAATTCCCGCTAGGGCGCGGGTTGCCCAAGCTCTTGCCCCATAATTATAACCGTCTAGATTGGCCAGTAAATAGGGAACCGCCGCTTTGCCGATGGCGATTAAACCATCCACGGCTGCGACGGAGGCACCGGGGTTATTATATCTCAGGACATCGGTGAGGGTAGGTATTGCCGCCTCACTTTTGGCGGCAGCTAGGTTTTCCACGGCGGTTAGTAAGTCATTAGCTGAGTCGGCTTTTTCGACGGCAATAATTAAAGTTTCAACGGTGGGAAGCATTGGTTATTAGTAGAGGGGATGAGGGGTTGGGAATTATGAATTATGAATTATAAATTATGAAGTGGGAAGAATAAATAAAAATAATCTCCTGACGACTAATTCTTATCTCCTAACCCCACCAACAAACTCTTAAAGATAATTTTATCGCCAAACTTTTTTCTGTAAAATCTGACTAATTTCTTGGGGAAAAGGACAATCATCCGGAAAGTTAAAGGATTGATAATCGGGGTTATCTCGCAAGCTTTTTAAAGCCGTGGCATAGCAATCTAAAAATACTTGATCCCAGTAGGGTTTTAAACTAGGAGAATCGATCAAAAGTTCTTCTAGTTCCCGTTGACTGCGCCTAATAGTTTCTTGCCAACCTCGATAATCCTCAACGTAATCAGTATAGCAAAGTTTGAGGCATTGTTCTAAGATGGTGGTTAACCGGTTGCGGAGTTCACGTTTTTGACGTCTGCCCAAACTTTCTATCTCCTCGAGCAAGTTTTCCCAGTCAACTTTATCAAAGTTTTTTTGTTTTAACAGAGTGATTGTCTCGTTTAGCCAGCCGATATAATCGGTTTGAATTAGCATAAA
This sequence comes from Microcystis sp. M31BS1, assembly GCF_020245285.1. Lineage (NCBI taxonomy): Bacteria > Bacillati > Cyanobacteriota > Cyanophyceae > Chroococcales > Microcystaceae > Microcystis > Microcystis sp. M31BS1. The sequence continues at coordinate 9,246 of NZ_JADBVE010000169.1, read as the reverse complement.
ACCTCTGGATTTTATGAGTTTGAATTTAGATAAAAAATAACCAATTATTAATTACAATAAACTATCCATTAAAGTGAGAATTTCGGAGATATTTTCGCCCCTAGAATTAGTTTTTAGATGGTTTTCTAAAAGTTCCTTGAGAGCAACCAGTTTCAGACTATTTTCCGCCAGAGTATTAGCGATCGCAGGGGCGGCCGGCAGATAACCCGTAGCGCCCAAATCCATTAAAGCAGAACGACGCAGCTGTAATTCTTCCCCTTGCAAGGCATTAATCAGAATATCGCCATAGTGGGGGTTAGCCGTGAGTTGATAGAGGGCGCGGGCAGCCGCATAACGCACTTTTTCGACGAAATGGGTTAAAAACGGTTCGATGAGGGGAATCGCTTCCGTCGCTTGCAGGGTTCCCAAGGCTTCGATAATCGCTTCGTAGGGTTGGACTAAATGGGGTTTTCCCGCCACTAAAACAGCCACTTCGATGCCACCCTCTAATAGTTTCTTTAAAGGTGCGATCGCGCTTCGATCCTGAAGCATTTCCAATGCTTGGGCCGCCGATTCACGCACATAATAATCCTCGCATTCGAGACAGGCAATCAAAGCGGGAACACAACTGAGATCATCTAATTTCCCTAAAGCACTGGCGGCATTGCGTCGCAGGGGATAACCGCCGTCGGGAGTGCGATCGCTTTCGTCCTCTAAAGCGGCAATTAAGGCCGAAATCGCCTCCGGTTGACGAACACGAAATCTACCCAACCACCAAGCAGCATAATAACGCGCGCCTAGGTCTTCTCTTTGCTGGATATTAGCGATCGCTTGTTCAACGGTATAGGCCGGATTATCGACGGGAGGAGAGTAAGAATCGCTCATAGACAAGTGAAAATGGGTGTGGGGTGTTGGGGAAGTGGGGAAGTGGGGAAGTGGGGAAGTGGGGAAGTGGGGAAGTGGGGAAGTGGGGAAGTGGGGAAGTGGGGAAGTGGGGTGTGGGGAAGTCCAGTAATAAATAAAAGCTGCCTCCTGTCTCCTGTCTCCTGCCTCCTGTCTCCTGACTCCTAACTCGGAAAATACTGACTCCTGACTCAGTTTTTCATAGTTGCCGCACCCTTGCCAATACCAGAATAAATTAAACCCCGTTGAGCATCGAGACTAATGATCACCCCTTCGCGGATAATTTTCGTGGCATCTTTAACCCCGACAATCACAGGAATACCCAATTTTAAACCGATAGTAGCGGCGTGATTATTCATCGCGGTATCTTCGGTGATAATTCCGCCAGCTTTCCGCATCATATCCACATATTCGGCGCTGGTGATGGGAACGACTAAAATCTCCCCGTTACTAAAACTACCCACTTCTCGGGCATTATGGGCCACTCGCGCCCGGCCACTGGCTACACCCTGGCCGATACCCGTACCCTTGCCCAAAAGGGATTTTACCACTTCCACTTTAATTAAATCCGTGGAACCGGCCACCCCTTGCAGAGTTCCCGCCGTCATCACCACTAAATCACCATCCGCTAGGAGGTTATTTTCCTGGGCAAGATTCATCGCCACTTGAAAAGTTTGGCTAGTGGAGGGCAAATCGAGCAATAACATCGGTTTTACGCCCCAAACTAGCTGTAACTGCTGTGCCACTTCTCGATGGGGAGTAACGGCTAAAATCGGGGTTTTTGGGCGAAATCGGGAGACATTACGGGCAGTAGAGCCGGTTTTTGTCAGGGTAATAATTGCCGCTGCCCCCAATTGTTCGGCAATTTGACTAACTGCCGAGGAAATAGCGTTAGGAATCGATTGTTTATTGTTAGAGCGAGCGGCACTATTGATCTGTTCCCGTTCGATCCTTTCGGCAATGCGGGCCATGGTTGCCACCGCTTCGATGGGATAATGACCCACAGCCGTTTCATTGGAAAGCATGACCGCATCAGTGCCATCTAAAATCGCATTAGCCACGTCCGAAACCTCGGCGCGGGTGGGACGAGGATTACTGGCCATACTGTCAAGCATTTGAGTGGCGGTAATAATCGGGATACCTAGCTGATTAGCGGTGTTAATCAGGCGTTTTTGCAGGATTGGCACGTCTTCGGCGGGTAATTCTACTCCTAAATCTCCCCTAGCCACCATAACACCATCACAGAGGGATAAAATTGCCTCCATTTCCTCGATCGCTTCGTGTTTTTCAATTTTAGCGATTACGGGGATAGATTTACCCGCACTGGCGATTAATTCTTTAATTTCGAGGATATCTTGGGGATTACGCACAAAACTAAGGGCGATCCAATCCACATCCCACAGCAGTCCGAACATTAAATCTTTTTTGTCCTTATCGGTTAAAGCTTTCACCGACAGATAGACGTTGGGAAAATTTACCCCTTTATTACTGGATAAGACACCCCCAACCACTACGCGACAGGAAAGATCACCTTTCAAACGATCCACCGATTCCACCCGCATTTCGACTTTACCATCATCGAGGAGAATTCTCGAACCTTCTGGGACTTCTTGGGCCAGCGAGGGATAGCTAATGGAACTGATTTCCTGATTACATTCCACATCCCTAGAAGTAAGGATAAAATGTTCCCCCGGTTTCAGGGTAATCGACCCACAGGCAAATTTACCTAAACGAATTTTTGGTCCCTGTAGATCCTGAAGGATGCCAATCGGTTGATTGAGTTCAAAGGCTAACTGACGGATCAAGTTAATGCTGTGACGATGGTAATCGTGATCGCCATGGGAAAAGTTTAATCTAAATGTCGTCGCCCCCGCCTTGATCATCTGACGTAATGTTTCCTTATTTTGCGAGGCTGGGCCAATCGTGGCCACAATTTTAGTGCGACGGGGGAAAGACAGAGAGTGCATAGATAAGCAACTAAATGGGCGAAGTAAATATAGCAGCGTTTGGTACGCTTCGCTCATCTTCTCATAAATGGTTATATCCAGTGAAAAGTTAAAAGTAAAAAAACGGTGAGATCTACAAATCCCACCGTTTTAGATTGTTTAATCAATCAACTTAGCTTAGAAACGGAAAGTTGTCCGGATGACACCGACCACAATGGAGTTACCATCGTTGTTAGCGTTGAAGACCGCATAGGCACCGGGGGTAATCAGGATGTTTTTGGTGACTGGGAACTTATACTGAGCTTCTACCATGTAAGAGGTGCTGCTTTCTTTATCGGAACGGGGTACTTGACCACCACCTAAAGAGAAGGCCGCACCTTCGGCAAAGAGGTCGAGGACGGAAAGATTAAGGTTCCAAGACCAGATACCAGTGTTATTGTCTCCGATCGCATTATTAACACCAGTGGCCGAGGCATTGGCATAACCCCCCCATGCCCCTAGATTTAAGACTCCCGGGATAACCTGGGCGCTCGCTTGAAGACCGAAACGGTCAGCTACAGTAGCAACGTTACCGAAGGGACGCTCAGTCAGAGGGCTGCTGACGTTACCGAATAAACCAGAACTCATACTAGCCGCAGTTTGATAACTGCGAACATAGACGAAGTTAATATCGGCAAATTTGATGAAGGAGAAACCAACCTGAGCACCCGCACTGTAGGAACCGTTAAATAAACCGCTACCCGGGTTAGGATTGCTGGCACCATTAGTCCCACCCTCAGCTAGGTAGGTTCCTGTGACTTGGAAAACATCCCCGATATTAAATCTGACCGCCGCACCAACACCGGAAGGACCACGGAAAACGATGTTATTGTAGCGTTGACCGCGAGATAAAGCACCTGTACCGCTATCGGCGAGGAAGGGGTTAGCCGTAATAAAAACGTCATCTAGGTTTAACTGGTTAGCACCAACCCAAACGGTGATGTTACCGAAGGGAGTACCGATGGGAGCGCGGTAGAACAAGTCATCGATGGTGACATCGTTGTCACGACCATCATCGTATGCTAGACGGGTCATGTTGGTTCTCGTCGGACCGTTTTGGTTGAAGGTATTGTTAAAGTTACCTGCTTGTAAACGGGTTCTTAACAAATCTTTACCGGTGAAACTGGTTTCAAAGTTGAGACGAACCCGATTATTAAATACTGTTTGAGTTTCATCTTGATTGCTGCCCTCAGTCACCGTACCGTCGGTATTTCTAATGGAAGCTTGACCACCCCAGCTATCGGCGATACTGAATATCACCTCACCTCTGAGTTTGGTGGTGGTGGAAAATTGATTGTTTTCCAAGAAAGCAACGCGCTGTTCAAGGTTATCCACTCTAGCTCCTAAAGCCGCTAGTTCGGTTTCAAATTCTTGAACAAGACGTTTTAATTTATCGATATCTTCTCTGAGTACACCCACGCCATCTTGAATTAAACGTTCCATGACGTTTAAACAAGCGTTTAAACCTGCGGCAAATTCCCAACGAGTGGTGGCGCGATCACCGCGGAAGGTACGGTCGGGATAACCAACGATACAACCGTAACGTTCCACAAGACTTCTTAATGCCTCGTAGGCCCAAGCGGTGGGAGATACGTCCCGCAGTTGGTTAACGCTAGTCACCTGGGACATGGAACCTTGATAGACACCCGTATTAATCTGCTGACTACTTTGGGCGCGTTGAATGCGATCGAGTTGTTGTTGCGCAGCCGGATCAATTTTCAGTTGAGGTGTCCCCGGCATAGTTTGAGCCACTGCGCTGCCAGCCGCCGCCACGGAAGCCCCTAATACTAAAGGAGTTACCTTGACTAAATTCTTGAATAGTTTTGACATGGGTCAATCCTCACACCTTACTCTATGGATTGAATGGACTATGAATACAAACAGACTATATATTTAGCCTGAATTATACTGATATTCTATGCTAATTCCCCCTTGGCTGGGTTAAGTTAATTTTATGATATGACAGAAAAATTTCTGTCTGCTCTTATTAAAATTAGAACCTACGCACTTGACAAATTAACCATGATGTGCATCGATAAAAATTGGTCGTTTCAGACTTTTGGCGATTAACTTCCCAACGATAGCGATCGCTAAAAAGTGATCAAGAAATCAGGTTAAAATGCCCGAAACCCTTCTAGCACATTTAGTCAATCCTGTCAATAGGCAAAACCTAAAGATTTTATTAAAATCTCAGCCTTTTCAGTTATCAGTGATCAGTTATCAGTGATCAGATGTGAGTTTTCAGTTCACGAGGGACGAATCTAAGACCTAATTAGTTAAGCTAAAAGCTTTGATGTGCTTAGTTTCTAACCTTCTTTTTGGGTAGAAGAATTGTCAGATTCTGTCTTTTGCCTCTTGCCTGTTGCCTCTTGCCTTCAGTAGCTGATTACTGTTCACTGATCACTGATAAAATCTCCCCACCTCCCTAAAAATAAGTAGGTAGGTGTTAAAAACTGTCAGATCCCCCCGCCTATCGGCACCCCCCTTATCAAGGGGGGCAGGGGGGATCAAAGACAAAATCTATCTTCAATTTAATTGTAACCAGCTACTTAGTTGTTTAAACTAGGCTCGATCGAGTAAGTTAGAATCGAGGATGATAGATGGGGTTAGAATATAGCTCGACTCTAGAAGTTAAAAACAGCAAGATTGCTGCTGAAAGCTGACGGCTAATAGCTCACCGCTATAGATAAAGACTCGATTCTTGAATTTAAGCACCGAGAAGGGAGATAAAGATGGTCAATTTTGGGCTGAATTCGGCCAGTATCTTGGGAATTTTTCTGGCAGTGGCCGGAGCCGGGTTATACTTCCTGCGCTCGGTGCGGCCAGAACTTTCCAGGGATCATGATATATTTTTTGCCGCCGTTGGTTTACTGTGCGGTTTAATTCTACTTTTTCAAGGGTGGCGACTGGATCCGATTTTGCAATTCGGACAATTTTTGCTGACTGGGGCAGCGGTGTTTTTTGCCTTCGAGACGGTAAAATTGCGGGGTTTAACCACGGAACAGGCCCGCCGCGGCACGTCTTTTGTGGATGAACGTCCTGTGAGTCGGGAATATCGGGCCGAATTGGAACCCCTCGACACCTACGAACCGGAGGAACGTTACGAAGATAATCCCCGTTTACGCGGTTACGATGATCCCCGATCTTCCCGCACTTCTAGTTATCAGGAGGAGGAACCCCGCAGCACCCGCACCCGTCGGCCGGCCGATACCGGCAGTCGCAAAACCGCTAATCGTCGTCCCCGCAATAGTTCCCCCACTAGCGATCGAGATGTTTATGATCAGCGCCGTAGCGGTGATGATTGGGAAGAAACCAGTTCCCGTCCCCGTCGTCGTCCCGCTAGTGAAGAGACGAGCAGTAAACCACCCCGCACTAGCCAAAAACGTCGTACTCGCCCAATAATTGAGGATGATCCGCCATTTAAAGGGGAATACGTCGATTATCAACCGATCGATCCTAGCGATACGAGCGATCGAGAAGATTGGCAGAGACCGGATAATAGTGAACGGGAGTCGAGTAATGATCATCCGACTAGGTTTGATTATTAAGGAGTAGGTCCAATGACCAAAGCTCCCTTTTTCCTGTTTATCTGCTTGTTTTTAGGGGTTATAGGCGGTTGTAATCTCAATAACCCCGGTTTATCTACAGGAACCCTCAATAGTCGCTATAATGACGAAAAACCTGCCCTGAGCGGTGATGGTCGTTGGCTGGCTTTGCTGTCTAATCGTCGCGGTAGTAATCAGATACTGCTGTATGATTTGCAGACAAAACAATACCAGGCCTTAGGGGGACTATATACGGGTCAAGAAATTACCGATAGCCCTAGTTTAAGCCAAACGGGGCGTTATCTGGCTTATGTGGTGATTATTGAAGGTCGTCCCGTCATCGCTTTATATGATCGCATTACCGATCGCTCTGAGTTATTGAGTCAAAATTATCGCGGTTGGTTGCGAAATCCCCGTCTTAGTCCCGATGGTCGTTATCTTGTCTTTGAGTCCGCTCGTCGGGGACAATGGGATGTGGAGGTTCTCGATCGCGGTCCGAATATCGAGTTAGATATTGCCGATGGCAGTCCCGTTGAAAGTCCCAAACCGTGAAACGTCATTTTTTTATTAGTCTTGTTGCTGTAATTAGTTTGTTAACTGGATGTGCGGGTTATCCCAGTTTATTGTCTTTTCCTTTCGATCGAGGGGGGAGAAGTTTAAATAGTGCTGCTAGTGAATTAACTCCCTATCTTGCCTCTCGCTATCTCGTTTTTGCTTCCGATCGCAATGGTTCCCAAGCTATCTATCTTTTTGATGCTATTGATCGCCGTTTACTGCCTTTACCTGGCCTAAATTCTCTCGATCAGATCGCTTCTAGTCCTTCCATTAGTGAAGATGGTCGTTATATCGTTTTTACTGCTAGTCGTCAGGGAAAAACGACTATTTATCTGTACGATCGACAAACTGAACAGAGAAGGGAAATTGCTCCCGATCTCCTCGCAGAAGTACGCAATCCGATCATCAGTGCCGATGGTTCTAAAGTGGCTTTTGAAGCGGCAAAAAATGGGCAATGGGATATTATGATTTACGATCTATCCGGACGGGTATTAGTCAATGAAAATCAGTGATCATTAGACCTCTTATAAAAATAAAAAATTGTTGTTAGGGTTAGGAGTCAGTAGCCAGTAGCCAGTAGTCCGTAGTCAGGAGAATTAAGAATGCATAATAATCAATTAAATGGTCTATTGACAGATTTTATGCCATTTAATCCTTATTTTTGCCGTTTTTGAGCCATCAAAAATTATCTTAAACCCATAGCTTTTAGTCGATGTTCTAGAAATTGTTTTCCCTGTTTTTCCCCGTCAGCAATCAGACGCTGGATATTGGCAGGAGAGCGATCGAGTTTACTTTCATAGTTGAGACTATTGGCTAATTTCGCCGACATTTCGATCATAGGAATATGATAATTCTGATCGAGATCTTCTGGGAAAGATTTAGGAATTTTTAATGGTTCTGTTAATCCGATCTCGCTCAAAAATTCCTCTTTAAAGGCTCCTTTGAGAAATAATTGATTGAGAAAGTCAATCTGATCGAGACCTTGAAATAGGGAAACATTGCCTTCTAATTCATTACGGCGATCAGCAATATCATCGGATTGCACGGGGATCTTATCTCTGGAGGTGGGATTAATTTTAATTACCCAAATTTCATCGGGAATATTTTCGATTCCAACAAATTCACGGCGAATTAAAGAACGGATGGGGGGATTATCAGAAAATAGTCCATCCCAGTAGGCCATAGTTTCAATGGTGACAGCAGGAAAAATGTTAGGAACACAAGCAGAAGCTAGGATATGTTCAATTTTAACTGCTTCCTGGCGCGAGTTAAATTTACTTAATTTTCCTGTCAGGATATTACAGGCCCCCATTAATAAAATTGGTGGTTCTGGTTTAGCTCCCCAAGTGGCTAATTCCGAGAAGTCAATATGCGCTCTTAGTAACTGATCAAAGTTGGTAAAGCGACTGCGTAAACCATAGGTAGCTATAGAAAATAAGGTTTTAGTAATCGGAGAGGAAGGACTGAGATTATACTGGGGAATTAATCCTTTGCTGGCCAATTCTAGAGCTTTAATAGCTGAGTCATTAAATAGTTGTTCTTGGGGAGTTCGAGCGCTATTATCTTCCCAAAAATCAATCATTCTTTTCCAAACGACGCTATCACCTTTTTTGAGAGCATACCAGGTGAAAAATGCACAGATAGCACCGCCAGAAGTACCACTGAGACTGACAATATTAAAGTAATCTTGCACTTTATTGTCAAATAATGCTTTTAATGCACCGGCAGTAAAAGCAGTTTGACTGCCGCCTCCCTGACAAGCGATCGCGATTTTGGCTTTCATAAATATCCTTATCTCCTGAATGGCTTCTATCTAAGTCCTAAGTAGGGAGGCACAATTATTTGTAGGATGGGTTAGCGGTAGCGTAAACTATGCGGGCGTTGGGTTTCATGCTTCAACCCAACCTACGTTCATCTTATATTTAATTCCACCCACCTACTTAGGGCTTTAATTTAAGGTTAATTGAAAACTTAGAATCGGATGCAAAAATATAGAAAATTTTCTGATTTTCATAGAGCGGCTCGGGAGATGTTGCTATCACTTCTAGAAAAGAACAGGGTTTCAAGGGAATTTTCTAGGTAATTAGCTGAAGCCATCAGCCAGAACAAGGTGATAATAACTAGAACAATGGCTAATTAATCGGATAACTGATAACTGATAACTGATAACTGATAACTGATAACTGATAACTGATAACTGATAACTGATAACTGATAACTGATAACTGATAACTGATAACTGATAACTGATAACTGATAACTGATAACTGATAACTGAT